>CAZWUW010000022.1:0-35679 GCA_964636895.1 uncultured Eubacteriales bacterium | reverse complement strand
ACATTATCTCGTATTTTCACTACACTTGGTAGGTGTGCACAGTTTGACGCTTACACTTCTCTACATACTTTGTCAGCCTGCCGTTACCAATTTTTTTAATAAGTTCTTTATCCAGCATTTCTTTGAGCGTGTTAATTGCGTGAGTTATTCCAGCCCCGAGGGCTTCTTCAACATCACTGCGAGTAATTTCTCTTTGTTTTTCAAATAATCTGATATCTCGCACTCGTCACTGTTATTATTCACGGCGCACTATAGCATATCTCTCAAGCAAGTTTTTGTCTTTGGCCATTAATTCCAGCATTCTTTGAGCCGGGCCTTCGGGGACATTTCGGCCAGCTTCCCAAGCCTCCACAGTCTTTTTGGATACACCCAAAGCGCTGGCAAAGAGTTGCTGGGTCATTCTTTGTTTTTCTCTTAATAGTTTGATTTGCTGGCCATGGTAACAGGGCACCGAAGTAATGCTGACACGATTAACTTTAACTTTCTTTAATTCGCCTTTTTCATATTTAACCGCCTCATCCAAGCCTTTCATGATACTGTCAAAAACGCTCACGGTCATCACTTCCTTCTTAACTCTTCATCCAGGCATTTAATAACCTTTTTGATTGCATTTCGCTCTTCTTTTGTTAGATTTTCCTTTTCATTTTTAAGATATGCTGAAATTAGATATAGTTTCTCATAACTCATGAAATCAATATAAACCACCCGGACGCTTCCAGATTTGCCGCGATAAGGTAACGCCCATCTGAGTTTTCTGAGCCCTCCCGTGCCATCTACTACATCACCCGCATGAGGATTCAAGCACAGAGCATATTCCAGCGCAACTAAATCATCCTCGGTTAACCCAATGCTTTTCCAGCATTTCTCAAATTCAGGAGTTCTAACAAATTCTCTGTTCACAATATCCCTCACTAAAATTATACCCTATTAAATAGGGTAAGTCAATTGGATTGATTTTCGGCTTAGGCGTGGCCTTGTGCCAAGCCATTTAGCTCGTTGTTCAATCAACTCAGCATCAGTAAACGGCTTTATAAACCGATATCATACTCCATTCTCTTTGCGCTTAAACGTGCAATCTCTTTCCCTAACAGCTTACTAATCACGTAAAAAGACATGTCAATCCCGGCCGAAATCCCACCTGATGTAATAATTACTCCTTCATCAACAAATTTAGCGCCCCGTTGAACTAAAACTTTAGGAAATTCTTTTTCTAATCTATCGATATCCATCCAATGTGTAGTGGCTTTTTTATTATCTAGTAACCCGGCTTTTGCTAACAGTAACGCCCCTGTACATACGGAGGACATTAATTCAACAACATTCATACGTTCTTTTAACCATTGAATTACAACTTCGTTATGTATTTCGATTTCCTCTGCTCCGTATCCACCAGGTATTACTAAAATATCAAAATGTGGGGCATCGCTAAAATCATAGTCAGGTATTATCTTTAATCCATTTCGCGCACGAACTGTTTCTTTCTTTTCTGCAACAGTTTTAACTATAAACGGTTTATCACTCAATTCTGGGTATGAAGTAATTGAAAATACCTCGAATGGCCCTGCAAAGTCTAAAACCTCAACCTCATTAAAAAGTAAAATCCCAACATTCCACTGTTTAGACAATGCTCTCGCCTCCAAAATAATTTTTCTTACTTTAATTCTTATTTGAATACCTTTACCTTAAATGTTGCGGTATCGTCTAATTCACCATAGGAATGGACTACCAAATGGGGTCAGGCCATAGCCATAACATGTAATACCCAAACTCCGTAGAAAGAGATTTTCAGATTTTTTAAAATTAACCATAGTTATTAATTATATAATCTATGGGTAACACTCCATCTACTGTATACAAGAAATAAAATGTACCCAATCACGCTTCCAGTACCGTTCATGATAATATCGTCAACATCTAGCACCCCTAAACACGTAATGAATTACACAACTTCAAAACCTAGGATAATTGCCAAAGACGTGCTAGAGGTTTTAAAAAATGATGGTTTCTTCATCATGAAAGGAAGTAAAAAACCCAGTGGTACAAAAATAATAATATTTGCAAATAAAATCATTGGGAGAATGCCAAATTCGGAATTTCTTATGTAGGAGTTGACCGATGATCTAATTGACTGAAACGGCGTTAAGCTGATGTTCCAATATCCATTATCTCGTTGTGCTATGGTGCTTTGTACTCTGTCCATAACCATTTGGATATCCCAATTCCCGTATAGTGTCAGCTGTGCATAGATCATACTTGATGTACAGCATTACTGCTTTTATTCGGTCTTCATACGAATACATAGACTACCTCCTGACTTATTTCAAGTCCAGGTTTTCGTCCGCACCACCATTTTTACTGGCCTGAAATTAGGCCACCAAAATCATAAAAAACCCCAATTCCTAACTTTTCTTTTTTGAAATACTCTGCTTTAATCGGTAACTATCACCATTCATGTTGAGAATGTGAGCTCGATGAGTAAGTCGATTAAGCAAGGCCGCTGTCATTTGCTCATCGCTAAATACCTCAGTCCATTTGATAAATTCCAGATTAGTTGTGATGACGATGCTTCCTCACTCATACCTAGTCGAACAATATTGGAAAAGCAGTTCTGCTTCAGATTTGTTGAATGGTACAAAGCCTAATTCATCAATAATCACCAGATCCGGTACAAGCCATTGCTTTTCCATTTTAGCTTTGAAAAATTACTGCACTTTAGGAGCATAATTGCGGCATGATGCCCATCTTACATAAATTTTTAGATGTCTTGTGGAACAAAACGTTCGCAAATTTCTTGCAATAACAGATATTCGCTCTTTGCTACGCAAAAATTGGCTTTACCTGCCTTTTTCTGCAGTTTGTCAACCATGTTCATCCATTCAGTTTTTGCCGTTTTTCCTCCGGCCTTTTTCTTCTCTAAATCCAAAGTGAATAAATCGGAGAAATAGTCAGACCAATTCTTCCCGAATACTACAATTTCTTTGCAGTTCAACATGGTTACAAAATCCCAAAAATCACAAGATTCACCTGTTTCATACTGTTGCTTAAGGGCTTCTTGGGAGGCTTTGGTGAAAATTGCCTTCGGAATTTCATTTATCCATTTAGAAGAATATGATTCTTCCAGCTTATCACGAATTACATTTTTGACAGCCCTCTCGATGTCAGCAAGCATAGCCACGGTCTCTTGGTTGAATTCTTTTCCGTGGTCTTCCCAATACTTTTCAAGTCCCTCTGGAGAAAATTCTGGTTTTTCGTCGTGAATTGCTTTCTGGAAATACCGTGCACAGTGCATTGGTCCATTGCCACCATATGTGGTTCGAATGTCACTACGGTCTTCATCGGTTATGTTTTCAATAAAGCGACAGACTGGATCAAGATAGTAATAAGTCGCGGCAGCCAATGCATCCGGTTTATCAGTTAGGGGTTTAATCTTGCCGCAATCCATAAGAAGATTTGCAATGTCATTGATTACTCTAATGAGTCCTCCAATTCCATTATTAATTGTAAGTATACCGCCATCAGCACTACCCTTATCCCACTCTACAGAGGCATTTGTTTGCACATGGGACAAGCATAATTCTAAGTATGTATATAGTAACGTCAATGTAGCATCATTATTCCCCAAATCAAAAATACCGTTTTGGGTAATAGCATTTTTCTTATCGAATTTTGACAAGAAATTCCCGACATTGATAGCAATGCGAATGCTCTCAATGGTAATGCATTTATCTGGAGAACTTGGCTCCTCGCCAATGATAATCCTCCCATAAAGAGGTGATGTATTTTTTTCACCAAGTTCTTGGGCTATTCGTAATCTTAAAGCATCACGGCGTTCAGATTCTTTAGGAGAAACCCAAAGCATATCAGCGTTTAGGGTATTCCTAAGGTTTTTTGAAACAGATTTTTGATTTTCATTGATCTCCATAAACAGTTTAACTTGCTCGGGCTGTTCAAGATTCTCAAAGGCAACAACAGGAATAGAGTTGGCCAGTGCATATGGAGAGTCAGAATATCCATATAACCTGTGTTGTCCATCAATAATATAGGCTGACTTATATTTCTGTGGCAGATAAAGTACACCCAAATCGGCCACAGCTCCTTCAACTTGCTTTTCTGAGCGATCAAATTTTAGCGGTCGCTTAGAATCGATGCTGATAATTATGGAATTAGCAAAATAACCGTGTTCTTCATTGATGAATTTACGAACAGAGCTTAGACGGTTCTTTTTTATAAGACGTTGATACGTTGGCAACATGCTACTATTAGCCTCGTTTCTATGTAGAACATACCCAATCTTCAGCAATTTCTCTGGTTCAATGGAGAATGAGTAATAGATGTGCCCGCCCATTTTTCCTTTTATGGCTGGAATACGACTTTCCATTCCTTTTATGCTTTGGTTCGCAAAAAGGCTCCCAAGTAGCTGATACCGTGCGCTAGAACCCAAGTGTTTAGCTAACTCAGAATAATAACTGATTTCTACGTCGTTAAAGTGGACAATTTCAAGTTGCTCCATTCGGCTACTATCTTCGTGGCTAATACGATAATTGTGGGTAGCAAAAATAAATTTTATTTTCCTATTAGGGAATTGCTTTAGTGCTTCATTCCGCAACCCCTGCTTTTTAGAACCAAGTGCTTCAAGTTCCTTTTTAAAAACACCGTCTTTTAAGGAGACCGCGCTTTTACATTCTACAATAATAATAGTTTCCTCATCGACTGCAAAAACGTCAATCTGTTGTGTTTGTCCAGTAGCCTCACCGTAACTCATGACAAAATGTTGATCACGATTCAAAGTTGTAAACCCTAAGCTATAGAATAAAAGCCAGATAGTATCTTCAAATACTTCATCCTGCGGCTTGTCCTTTTTAACCTTAATCTTTTTAGGATTTTTCAAGTTTGAGTGAAACATCCAGCCATCTTCTTTTTCATCCTCCAGAGAAGAAGCATATATAGTTTTTGAAATAAAGGGGATGCTGCGAGTGCGCCTAATGTTCTTTAATTCTTCACCGCTGGCAATCCGTTCCCAAGTTGTTTTACTCATAACTATACTCCTTCCGGGATATTTGAAAACACATATTCTTGAATCCTGGCTCGTTTAGCGTTCTTTCCGCCAATCAAACTATTGCGCTCCACAATAATCATGCGGTCATTTTCTTTTGTAAATATACCTTCAATTGTCTCATGGGCGGCGTTTGCTAAAATATAAAAGGCCCCACGCCTTTTTATTTCGTTTATATACTCGTTAAGCCGATGTTGGTCATCTAGAGAGAACAAACTACGATTATATTCAATAAATCCATTATCGTTATGCGAAACTGTATAAGGGGGGTCCAGAAAAACCAAATCACCACGTTTTATCAGGTCCACATGAAGAGTAAAATCTCCAGAAGCAATATTAGCATTTTGTAACGCCTTACTCGCTACTAGTATTTTTTCTGCATCAATTGTAACGTTTTTTCTAAATCCGTATGGAACGTTATATCCACCCAATTTGTTTACTCTATATAAACCGTTGTACGATGTTTGATTCAGAAAAATGAACCTTGCAGCCTTTTTTATGGCTTTTCTAGGCTTGCTAGATCGCAATTCATAATAGAACTGCTCAGTGTTCTTATATTTTAACAACAAGTCAATAATACTCTTGGGGTCTTCCTTTACAGCCAAATATGTTTCAATTAGCTCCTCATTGACATCACATAAAAAGGACCTTTTTTGGTGATGATACGAAAAAAATACTGCACCCCCACCAAGAAATGGTTCGTGATAATTATTAAAAGTTTTGTTGTTTAACAGTTCATTTAAATATCCAAGTAACCACTTCTTGCCACCTGCCCACCTTAGGAAAGGGCTTGCCTTAATTTTGTCTTTATCCATTTCGTTATCCCCAATGCTGTTTGCACTTATTGTCCAAACCATTTAAAACAGTACATATTATGTTCTTCTACAAAAACTGACATTTTCCTCCATATCATTTGATAATATAGGACTAATGAATATATCTAGAAAAAGTTACATCAGAAACATACTATGGGGATGAGACTGTAACATACAAAAAAATCGGCGGTGGTGTCTAACTTAGAGACTCGTATGCAATAGACAGTGGATTCGGATATGACGATTATGGGCAATTTATTCAACAGAAACTTCTTGATATAAGCTCCGATAAACAAGAGGTAACGTTTGTTGTACCTGAGACTGGAGAATATGGAATTGGCGTTCAGCAAATAGAACAATACTGTTGCCTTTGGCCTTGAGATCAGCAAATGTTTAAAAATCCGCTTGTTAAGTCAAACACAAGTGAATAGTAAGTGGCGGATATTATCTTGTAATGAAGTACCCATACTGAAAAAGCCAGGTTATGCACCTGGCTCAAGTTTGATACTGATTGTATTTTATTAATAATGAAAATTTGGAATTCATCTACCTATTCTAATTCCAAAACTGATAATTTCCTGCACTAAGTTTTTTATGAAGTAACAATAGCTACCGTTTTAGTGAAAATTTATCGCTAATAAACTCAGGGGCAGTTCCGGCATCAATAAACATAGATTTGATTATCTTTTTTTCCGCTGAATAAAAGGTTATATGGTATTGCGGTCGGCCGGAGGGGTTAGGGATTGTCTCAAACAGCTCTTTAACCTGGCTTTTATTGTAGATTATCATCCGGCTATCAGATTCTTGTTTGCCCGATTTGGGGCCAATTTCCGGCACCCCATTTTCGCTGAGCTTGACTTTGTCAACTACAGCGTAGCTGATATCATCTATGTTTAACGGTATTCTACCTTCTTGTTTATCGTAAACATTTTGCATATAGTGCCATGCTTCTTTGTATTCATCTCTTAATTCAACGGGTAATTTATTTGGGTCAATCCAACCAGACGTGCCGATTTTGGCTTGAACTGTTTCAATAGTCATCAGGGCTTCGATATATTTGTCAAATTCATTAGTTGTCAGGATTTCTTTACTTGACTTAACATGATTCAAATGATCAAAAACCGGCATCAATTCCACCATAGCGTTTTTAATTTCCGCAACCTTATCTGAAGGCAGCTGTTCGTAATCTACATTTCCGTTCTTGTCGCCATATTCCAATTTAGCCGAAGATATTACCTTCAACATTTTTTTAAATTCTTCATACTCTTCTTCCCCAAGCTCCCCTTTTGCCATAGACAATTTGGCATTTAATCTCATATAGTTTTCCATTGTGGCAGCTGCTACTTTCTTTTTCAACTGGTCAAAGGAACCGTAGAATTCATCAGCTAAAAAGAAATTAAAAGCCATGGCAGCACTTGGTATTAATAAAAATGCTGCTATCATTACGGTAATAATTTTTCTGTTTCCCCGCATTCCGGTATGATGCTTATTTTCCATCCATGATTTATAAGAATTACGTATACGAGTATCAAGTTGTTCGGGAAAAACTATGCCACTTACATACTCGTTAAGTTCACAACGTAATTTGTTTTCAATTGACATCGGGAACACTCTCCTTTCGAGTTTGCGATAAAACTTCGTGCTTTTTGCGAAGCTTTTTTATTGCCAGGTGATGTCTTGATTTTACTGTACCCACCGGAATATTAAGTAAAGAGGCAATCTCCTCTAAGTTATAGTCAAGAAAATAACGTAGAATAATAACCACGCGAAGTTTATAAGACAATTTTTGCACTTGGGATATGATTTCGTTTCTGGTTTCTTTTTGCATAACTGCCTGATCAGTTTCAACCGGTTCTTTGCCCATTTCAATCAGGGTATGATAATTATTGAAGCGCAAGCGTCTCCATATTTTTCTTCGCCAATCCTGTACCTGGCGAAAGACTAACCCATTTAACCAATACCGGAAAGGGCGGTCCAGATCATAATTTGGCAATGACTTTAGCATTTGCATATAAATTTCGTTAACTATGTCGCAAACATCATTTTTATCAATCACGAGTAAAGAGACCGTTCTGTATACATCGTCTTTTGTATATTCGTATACCTTTTCAAAGGCGGACCTTTCTCCATTAATAATCAATTTCAGCCAATGCTGCAAATCTTTTTCCACATTTATTCACCTCCATTATCAGATTTATATATATATTCGCTTTAAATTCGCAAAAGGTTCACAAAATATTTTTTTAATGCACAAAAAAACAGGAAATCTATCACACTTTAGACCTCCTGTTATAGACATAATGCAAATGTAATTTTCGCTGTATTAATCACAATTACAAACATAATTTTGAATATAACTTCATGATTCGACACGCATCTATAATTACCTTTAAATGGCAACAAAATGTTGGAAATTTTTCTCTTTTACTCACAAGCAAATCCTATTGTGTCAGCACTGACCACCTAAAAATTATCTATTTTTTGCATCATTTAGCCCTTTTCGACTACCTGCGAGGTAACCGAATCTCAACTTTCCGACCCCGGCGTGAAGCGTTCTTCAGCCCGCATTGCGGGCTGATGTCATTAGAGGGGTGGTCGCCCACGACCACCCCTCTTTAAACTGCATGGTTTTCGACCCCATGGTCCACCCTCAAATTCAGCATTTTTATGCCACTGCTGAGTAGATTCACGTCGGCAATAAAAAATCCCCTCGCTGTCCAGAATAGCAGCGGGGGATTTTTAGCTTTCAGGTGCTTATTGTTGTTTCCTGCGAGCATGATCAGAGATATTAAGTTGATTCTTTAAAGCATTTTGAAGTGTTTGGGAGAAATTAATGCCGGCTTTTTCTGCCTTGGAATTTAGCCAGCTCGGAATTGTTAAAGTCTTTTTAACCGCACGGTTATCGTTTTCGCGGCGGTAGGCATCCGTATCAGCCACAATAAAATTTATAAATTGGGGTGATTCAATTGCAGGTTTATCTGATGGTGAGGGGATATTCTCCTGATTATCCTCGGCATCAGTAAGCCACATTGCAGCAGCATCCTGGACCATTTCTATTGCATCTGCTAAATCTTTTCCGCAAGTAATGCACCCTGGCAAATCCGGAACACGGACATCGTACTCACCAGAGGGCAGGGGTGTAAATATAGCAGGATACACGTATTTCATAGTAACGACCACCTTTCTTGATTTGCGGGGCTATTTTAGCCCCGCAGCTTCGAGTATCCCCTTTGCGGTGTACTCATTTATTTCGCTGTGTCTTGGGAGTGGGATTTTAACTCCGGGCTTTGCAGGATGCTTTGCCATGTCATGCCTTTTTCCGTGCGTTATTTCCCATCCTGCTGATTTAAGTATTTTTTCAAGTTCTTTTCGTTTCAATTCCCTCACCCCTTGATTAAATCATAGCACGTGTAAATACGTATGTCAATATTAGACTATAATAATAAATTACTCATTTACAAATGGGCCGTATATTCTTTGTATCTCTCGTTGCCGCACTTATACAGGCACACGCCTCTCTGTGGATAGCGGATAAGATTGTATTCGCTCTGCTCAAGCTGGAGAGTATCGGTATAGAATTTGGCGTCAATCGTACCCGCGTTGAACAGGAATTGGTGCGTCGGAATGGAGTTGCGAGGAAATGATTACAGCACTCTCCTTTTTCCTGACGTGCTTCTTGCGGGCAGCACCCGTTCAAACTGATCGCCGAACACATTCCAGCCGGAGGGCATAACCGAAATAAAGCCCTGCTGCTGTCTGAGCAGGAGCCTGTCCACGTTGAGCTTGCTTCGCACCAGCTCGGTCAGCACCTCCGTCTGCAGAAGCTTCAGCTGATCGGGATCATGTGCCGAGGGATTGGGGTCTTAGTTTTGTTGCCATAGGTATTTTCCATTCTGTTTTTAGTTTAGCGCACATAAAAAGCCGCTAAAGTATTTCGATGCTATTTAACTGTTTTCAACGAATTTATAAATTCGTCCTTGCAAACCCTTGATAAATCAGCGTTATAAGCGTTGCAACAGAATTATCGCTTCTATGTGGCTCTTAGGCAGGATCATATATACTAGGTCTCATCTGTGACCTCATGCCCAAAATCACAGGGCAAGGGTTCATGTCCCCTTACGTGGTAAATGTTAGCCCTGTTTTTGCATCTTTTTTTGTAAAAATAAAAAAGCCACAAAAGCTTGCTACATCTGGGTTTGAGCCGATGTTAGCTTTTGTGACTTATATTCTTGGTGGAGGTGAGGGGAATCGAACCCCTGTCCGGAAGAGAACCCACAAAAGCTTCTCCGAGCGCAGTCAGGTACTTTAGATTTCGCTCACCGGCCGCCTACCGACGGGCTGCCGGGTCACTATCTCGATAAATCTCGCCGCTCCCCTCCGAGAATTGGGAATTGGCCAGCTCTGTTAAATGACCTCATCTGCCTCACACAGAGCACAGAGACAAAGAGGGTTTAGCTGCAATTAAGCAGCGTAAGCGTAATTATCGTTGTTGTTTAATTTGTTTTCCACCGTTTTGCGGGCTGATGGAACCCCGGCTCGCTACTTATGCCTATCCTTCCCCCGTCGAAACCAAGCACCCCCATAGTAAAATCATTTTCAGTCAAGCATCACTAAACCTTCTGCCGCTCCCGGAAAGCCTTTTCCACTTCCCGTTTGGCATCCCGCTCAGCCATGTCCTGGCGTTTGTCATACAGCTTTTTCCCTTTACCCAGGGCAAGGGCTATTTTAGCTCGGCCCCGCTTAAAGTACAGCTTCAGCGGCACCAGAGCCAAACCTTCCCGCTGAGTTGCACCAATTAGCTTATTAATCTCATGCTTGTGCAATAACAGGCGGCGCACCCGAGTTGGGTCATGGTTAAACCTGTTCCCCTGTTCATAGTGGCTGATATGCATGTTATGCACAAAAACCTCGCCGTTCCTGACCAGCGCAAAGCTGTCCTTCAAATTGGCCCTGCCGGCACGAAGAGATTTAACTTCCGTGCCTTTAAGCTCAATACCGGCTTCATATACTTCCTCAATGTGATAGTCATGCCGGGCTTTTCGGTTTTCAATTTCCTTGGTTGACATTGACTCTCACCCTCCGCCGATATTGTGCTAAAACATTATAACATATAGCATTCACTTGTCAAGGGGAACATTATCCAGGTCGCAGCCTGTTTCGTAACCAAATATCGACCAGCTTTGCTACAACAACTCAAAATCCAATTGCCGCTCATCAATATTCACCCGCACGAGTTCTACCCGGACCTGCTGGCCGATGCGAAAAATCTGGCGGGTATGCCGCCCCACCAGGCTATGCTGATTTTCCACAAACTCATAAAAATCGTCATGCATAGTGGTAACATGAATCAACCCTTCCACCAGATTATCCAGTTCCACAAACATGCCAAAAGGAGTGACGCTGGAAATAATAGCGTCAAATTCCTGTCCCACCTTGTCCTGCATAAACTCAACCTTTTTCAGGTCTACACTGTCCCGCTCGGCTTCCATTGCCAGTCTTTCCCGCTCCGACGACTGAACCGCCGCATCAGGCAAAAACTTAACCAGTTTGGCCCGGCGTTTATCACTAAGGCTGCCTTGCCGGATAATCTCTTTCATAATCCGGTGAATGACCAGATCCGGGTAACGCCTGATAGGTGAAGTAAAATGAGTATAGAACTTGGCCGCCAGGCCAAAATGCCCCAGGTTTTCCTCACTGTATTTGGCCTGCTTCATGGACCGCAGCAAAATTGTATTTACCACCCGCTGCTCGGGCCGCCCATTAACCCGGTTAACAATATCCTGGAGGGCGCGAGGGCGAATTTTCTTCATCCCCTTGATGCCCAGACCAAAATTAGCCAGGAAAATATTCAAATTTGTTAGCTTTTCTTCATCCGGCTCCTCATGCACCCGGTACAGAAACGGCACTTCCAGCCAAAAATAGCGCTCGGCCACGGTTTCATTAGCCACCAGCATAAACTCCTCAATGATCTGGTCGGCAATAGTCCGTTCCTGTTTAACAATGGCCACCGGCCGTCCCTGTTCATCAAGTTTTACCTTGACTTCCGGAAAATCAAAGTCTATCGCTCCCCGGTCCAAACGGCGCTTTCTGAGAATCAAACAAAGCTTTTCCATATTTTCAAAGGTTGCCAGCAGATAATCATAACGCTGTCTGAGTTCCGGGTCCTGATCCACCAGAATTTTTTTGACATTGTTATAAGTCATCCGCTCACTGGTTTTAATCACGGTCTCCGCCACCCGGTTATTAAGCACTTTTCCATCAGCATCAATTTCCATAAAAACCGACTGAGTCAGCCGGTCCACGCGCGGGTTTAAGCTGCAAATCCCATTGGATAGCTCCTTAGGCAGCATAGGAATGGCCCGGTCTACCAAATAAACGCTGGTAGCCCGCTGATAGGCTTCCTTATCCAGCGCGCTGCCATAAGTTACATAATGGCTGACATCAGCAATATGTACACCCAGCAGATAATTGCCATTTGACAGTGTTTCCAGGCTTACGGCATCATCCAGGTCCTGGGCATCTTCCCCGTCAATGGTCACCATCAGCAAATCACGCAGATCTTCCCGACCTGCTATATCCGCGGCTGCCACTTCCGCACCAATTTTTTTAACCTCCTGCTGTACATCCCCGGGAAATTCCCGGGGCAAACTGAATTTCCAGATAATCGATTCAATATCAATCCCCGGCTCACCCTTGCGGCCAATTATTTCCTGCACTTTGCCTTCGGCATTACGCCTTTTTTCCGGCCAGCGGGTGATTTCCACCACCACCTTGTCACCGGTTTTGGCCCCCAACTCCATCCCCTTCAGGATAAAAACATCCTGCGCTACGCGCTTTTCATCAGGCACCACAAATCCATGCTGCTTGTCCTGCTCAAAGGTGCCCACGATTTTTTCACTGCCTCTTTGCAATATACGGATAATTTCCCCTTCTTCCCGCATACCGCGCCGGGTCATCCCGATAAAGCGGGCAATTACCCGGTCCCCGTGCATTGCCCCGTTCATGTTGTCAGCCCCGATAAACACGTCCTCCCGGCCCGGTCGGTCTGGGATTAAAAAACCATATCCGGCCTGATGGCCCTGCAGTTTACCGACTATCAGGTTCAGTTTTTCCGGCAGCCCGTAACGCATCCGCCGGGTACAAATAATCTGGCCGGCCTGCTCCATACCATACAGCACTTTGAAAAACTCATCCGGATTATCCCCGCCCATATCCCGCATTAACTCTTCCGCCGTCAGGGGTTTATATGCAGCTTTTTGCATATAGGCAAGGATCCTTTCATTCAATTCCATGCATTTCATCTCCGTTCAATTACTTAAGGGTAGATTGCCTATAATCTACCCTTTTTTGGCCCAATACAGTCACTATAAGCCTAATCCTATTTCAGCGCCCGTTTTAATATCTTCCCGGTGCTGGTTTTCGGCAGGGCTTCCACAAACTCGACTACCTTCGGCAGTTTGTAGTTAGCCAGTTTTTCCTGGCAAAACTTAATGATTTCCCGTTCCGTAGCTGTCTCCCCGGGTTTCAAGGCAATTACCGCCTTAACGGCCTCACCCCGCAGCTCATCGTGCATACCGATTACTGCAGCTTCAGCCACCTTAGGATTAGTATACAAAATCTCCTCAATCTCCCGCGGATATACGTTAAGCGCCCCTACCAAAATAATGTCCTTTTTCCGGTCGACAATATATACATATCCTGCTTCATCCATATAAGCAATATCACCGGTATGGCACCAGCCATCCCGCAACGTTTCGACAGTAGCTTCCGGCAGATTAAAATAACCCTTCATAACGTTGGGCCCATTTACTATAAGTTCACCCGTCTCACCACGTTTAAGTTCAACCCCGTTATCATCTATTATTTTTAATTCTATGCCTGGTAAAGCAATGCCGATGGAACCCGGTTTCCGTTCCCCCTTATAAGGATTTACCGTACAAACTGGTGAACACTCACTTAAGCCATACCCTTCCATAATTTTAATGCCATACTTCTCAGCTACTCTGTTCAATATTTCCACCGGCAGTGAAGCCCCGCCGGAATAGGCGATCCGAATATGGGTAAAATCAGCCGGGTTGACTTCCGGTACTTGCAGCATTACCGCATACATAGTTGGGACCGCAGCAATAATCGTGGTTTTTTGTTTAATTATAGTATTTATAACGGTTTGTGGCACGAAACTTTCCATAATTGTTATCGAGCCGCAAGTATACAGCTGCAGCGAAACACAGCAGGTCCAGGCAAAAGAATGAAACATCGGCAGCACACAGAGGGTATTATCCTTTTCCGTGGTTTCTGTGGCTTCCGCAGTAGCTGCCGCATTGCTCACCAGATTCCGGTGGGTCAGCATAGCCCCCTTGGGATAACCGGTAGTGCCTGATGTATATAGGAAAACAGCCACGTCATCTTCTGTTATGCCTTCAGTCACGGGCACGGCAGTTTCTCCGGTGAGAAATCCGGCAAAGGATACAAAAGAAGAATCCTCGACCGGCCCATCCATATCAACCAGCACAATGTTTTGCACTGTATCCAGTCCGGAACGGATTTGCCTGATCAGCGGCACAAAATTGACACCGACTATCATGGCCATTGCCTGGGCATCCCTCATTAAGTATGTAATTTCTTCACCTTTAAACATTACATTAATCGGGACAACGACCGCCCCTAATTTTGCAACCGCAAAATAACTGATAATAAAATACGGACTGTTAATGTGCAACAGACCCACCCGGTCGCCCTTTTTTATCCCCAGCTGCTGCAGCCCGCGGGCCACCTGATTGGTCTGACTTTCCAATTCGGCATACGTCCAGGTCAAATCCTTATAATACAAAGCAATTTTATCCGGGTATAGGTCTTTCCCTCTGGTCATTATCTCTCCCAATAACATCCATAATACCTCCCTTAAAATGGTGTCTGTTTTATTTTACCACAGGAAAATAAAAGCTGTCTATGTTCCCTGCGCCGCCTTATAATATTTACTGCAGCATATTAAAATGACGCCGATACCTTTTAGGAATATTTATTTCCACCTCATATCCGACAGCACTAAGTGCCCGGCCAATCATTTCAATCCCGTCCTTAAAAAAAATTGCAATCCTTCTATCTTTATTTTCAATAGATTTATAACCCTCCGGGCAGACAAAAGTCCAATCAGCACCTTCCCGGTCTAAAACAATACGAAAAAATCTGTCCATATCCGTTTCCCGGTAACCCTTTTTTCTCAGTAAAATCACATGTTCGACCGCATCGTCCACATGAGACAGCAGGATTTCACCCCCGTCGAAAGAGACCAGCATCAGCAACGGGTCATCATCCTGCATGGCTTTCTTTACGCTCTCTTCATTGGGGAAATATTTGATCACCACAAAAGTCCTCCGTTCCGCTTGCATTCTACTATTAATTATAAGCAATAGCCACTCTGCCGTCCAGCGCTTAACAAAAACAAAAGCGCCGGCAGTCCGGCGCTCATTAGCTACTTCACTATACTCAATAACAGAGAGGTAACCAAAAAACCGATGGCAAATACGGCGGCAAGCTTGCCCAGCAGTTGGTCCATCCCCTTTTTCTTGCCAAAAAAAGATTCCGCACCGCCGGCAATAACCCCGGATAAGCCGGCGCTTTTTCCTGACTGGAGCAGGATGGTTACGATAATCCCCAACGCCAGAACCGTGTGCAGCACAATAATAGCAATACGCAAATTATTCACCTCCCGGAACTACCTACAAGACATATTATTGCCAACCAAAATTTATCCTACCTAATAGTGTAACACAATCCGGAATAAGAGGCAATTTTTTATTAAACTCTTTTTTTATTAAACTCCTATAACGAATTTTATAATGAAAAGCGGATTGACACCAAAATCCCTAAAAAGAGAAGGTTTAAAAACAATGCACTGGCATCCATAAGATAAACTGAAGTCTTGTTGTTTTTGCTAACGGTTGCCGTAATCACACTCATAAAAATAAAGGTCCCCAATCCAATGCCGGGCAGTAAATAGTGTTCCTTGGGCGAACCGTAACGGGTTATTTCTCCCGCCAGATTATAATGCATTGGCACTCTATCGGGCATTGACTGGGACATATAATAAACCCAAAAAAACGCTCCGGCTATCAAGGCCAGATTTAAGCCAAACATAAACAAATGTCTGCGGTCCCGCCACATTTCATAATCCGCTCCTGCTGCCCCGTCATCGGCGCTCATTTCCCATTCCGCCAGCGGCCGGGCTGCCGCTTCTTCCAAAGCCTCCAGGAACTGCTCTGGATTTTCCGGAGTGAAACCGATAATTTCCCATTTGCTTTTAAGCAAAATAATTTCACCCCATAATCTGCTGGCAAACATGTTAACAGTACCTTTGCCGGTCGGGTCAGTAAAAGAACCGATATGAATACCCGGCATAGACGCGCCAACCACCTTCATAGCCCCGGTACCGGAAATGCGGCGAATGCCCCTGATGCTGTCCAGCGGAATGACCTTCCTATTAAAAGCCCAGATAATGATGAGCTCCTTTTCAGTCAATACATACTGCATATTTTTGGCCGCCCATGTAAAATACCCAAACATTGCCGTCATCAACACCAGAATTATACCCATGGTCAGCAAAAAAGAATAATTTGGTTTACCCGCAAGGTTAATCCCCATAATTATTGCCAACGGCAATATAGAAACAATCATACCCCCGATTCCCCAGGCTACACCTTTGCCCGGTGTTGGTTTAAAAATCTTCACGAACCACTCCCCCTTACCTTTTTCTTTTATCCCTTCTTGCTAAAAATCCCGCCTGCAGAACCTTATTAATCCCAGATAATACAACCCCGCCGACATTGCCACCAGCAGCAAAAAGGCCGGCCAGGGGAAACCTTTACCCGATATAACTTCAATCCCCTGCATATAGCGAAATATTGACCACTGCGCCGTTTGCGGAAACCAACCGGGCAGTCCGGCCAGCACACTAACAGCGCCGGCTGCCACCCCAGCCTTCAGGGTTTCATTAAATAACGTAGAAAACAATATGGTCAAAGAAAGCAGCACCATAAAACCGGTAAAATTTAACAGGCTTCCTAACAGGAATTTCCCCACAGTAAGATTGCTCAGGTTTTTGCCCATACCTGCACTAACGTAGTAGGCCAAAAGCGATGTGGCCAGCACCGTAATGAAAAGCATCAGCGCACCGGTAAAATACTTGGTGGCGAATACCTCTTCGCGCCGCACCGGCCGAGCCAGCAAAAAGCCCATGGTATCTTTTGAAACTTCCGCCGAAACCATTCCCATACCAACAATAATAGAAAATACCAGCCCGCTCTGGAACAGGTTTTTGCCAAACCAACTGCCCCATAAATACAAAGCATAATCCTTTATCAGGACCTGTAAATCCGCGCGGATAGCTTCCGGCATTTCCGCCCCGCCCATCATTTTGACAGTTAAATCATATAACATTACCATCGCAACAGCTAAAACACCAAAATACAGCAGCCCGCCAATCAACTTCCAGCGGTTCTCACGCATCTCTTTTCTAAACAAAACCCTGTTCATCATGCCCACTCCTCCCGGCATAATTCTCAAACACTTCTTCCAGTGTTTGGTTATAAACCTGCATATCGGCAGGATTAAACTGCTGCAGCCGGTGTAGAATATCAGACAAATTATCCTCAATAAAAAGCATAAAACCGCGTCCCTGTTTGACCGTTTTGACAATACCAGGCATACCCTGCGCTTCCGGCGGCAGCTTTTCCTCCGGAAAAATAACGGCAATCTTTTTACATTTTAGTTTAATATCATCCATTGATTTATTAAACTGCAGCCTGCCGCCGGCAATCAATCCAATCCGATCGGCTATGCGCTCCACCTCATGCAGTTGATGGGCTGAAAAGAAAACTGTCTGCCCTGTATCCACCACCTGCTCCAGAATGACACTTAAAAACTCCTTGGTCCTGATTGGGTCTAAACCACTGGTGGGTTCGTCAAGAATCAGCAAATCAGGCCGGGAACCAAGAGCGAGTGTCAACCCCAGTTGGGTTTTCATCCCCTTGGATAACTCCTTGACTTTTTTGCCGGTTGGCAGCTCAAAGAGCTCCAGATATTTTTTGACTACCGCCTCATCCCATTTGGGATATAATCCCCGGCAGAAGTTAATTATTTCTCCTACCTTCATATACCGGTATATGCCCTGGTTTTCAGAAACATACCCAACCCGTTCCCGAATCCGCATACTTTGGGTTACAATGTCCAGGCCTAGTATTTTCCCCGCCCCGGAGGTAGGATATAGCAGGTTTAACAGCATCTTAATAGTGGTCGTCTTGCCTGCCCCGTTAGGCCCAAGAAAGCCAAAAACACTACCCTGCGGGACCTCCAGCTGCAAATTATACACTGCAGATTGATTGCCATATTGCTTTGTCAGATTTATAGTTTCAATAGCCAGCTCCGGCATATCGGTCACTCCCTCTCCTTACCTTTATTGCCCGCCAGCGGGGCAAACCATTTATCAGTATAGTCAGTAAATATTTTCAGCACCTCGTCTTTGGCAAATTGCAGATGATGCGCTTCTACCAGCACCTTATCTATAGCCTCTTGAAGCACCCTGAGCCTCTCTTCCGGCAGCAGCCGGTTTATTTTTGCCGCCACAAAAGTACCCCTGCCTCTCACTGTAGTAATAACACCTTCCCGTTCCAACTCCTGATAAGCTTTAGCAATGGTATTAGGGTTAACGGTTAGTTCTACAGCCAACTCCCGCACTGACGGCAATTGATCCCCCGGTTTCAGCAGTCCGCTGGCTGCCGCTCTTTTCACCTGGTCAGTAAGCTGCATATAAATCGGCACTCCCGCCGCAGGATCAATATGAAACCACATCAGTTCACCCCCTCCTCGCTCAGTGTATTAGTACAGTAGTACACCTGTAGTATATGTTATTATTCCCGGAACATCAACTTCTATTTTTGTCAATAACACAAAGAAAAAACGCACATAGTGCGTTTATCTGCATTTATCTGCATTTATCTGTATGTATGTATGTATCTATATCTGTAATAGGGTGCAGCAAACATCCGGATTGGCCGTTCTCCATGTTTTCATAAGAAAAAATCCAGTAATCACCTAACTGCTTAATATAAACTCCTTCATAAGCACGATACCGGTAAACCCAATCTTTTACGCCGGCAACAGGTATGTCCGAGTCTTTTACTTCCTGCCAGGCCATGTAGATGTCTGGAGAAAAGAAAAAAGGCGCCGGTTAACCGGCACCTCACAACCTACTACTCTATAAAACCCTTCAGAACATACCATTTTGCTACAAGCGGCGCAATAATCAAGGAAATAGTACCCATAACCTTAATCAGCGGGTTCATAGCAGGACCGGCAGTATCTTTGAAGGGGTCACCTACAGTGTCACCTACAACAGCGGCCTTATGCGTCTCACTGCCTTTACCGCCGAGTTTGCCGGTTTCTATGTATTTCTTGGCATTATCCCAGGCTCCGCCGGCATTAGCCATGAAGAGAGCCAGGAGCACACCGGAGACAGTGCTACCGGCAAGTACGGCACCAAGTGCCAGCGGGCCAAGAAGGAAGCCGGTAACAATCGGTGTACCGATAGCCACCATACCGGGTGCAACCATTTCCCTAATAGCTGCCTTAGTACTGATGTCAACACAGCGGGCATAATCCGGTTTGGCATTGCCTTCCATCAGGCCGGGGATTTCCCTGAACTGACGGCGTACTTCCGCAATCATTTCAAAAGCAGCCTTACCGACAGCCTCCATTGCGTAGGAAGCTACAAGGAAGGGTACGGTAGCACCAATGAAAATACCGATAATAACAATCGGGTTCAAAATGTTAATCTCAGTAATTCCTGCGGATGAAGCATAAGCGGTAAAAAGGGCCAATGCGGTCAGTGCAGCGGAACCGATAGCAAAACCTTTAGCCACGGCAGCGGTGGTGTTACCAACAGCGTCAAGCTTATCAGTATTCTTCCGCACTTCCGGACCAAGTTCAGCCATCTCCGCAATACCACCGGCGTTGTCGGCAACCGGACCAAAGGAGTCGATAGCCACAACCATGCCGGCAGTTGCCAGCATCCCCATGGCCGCCATAGCGATACCATAGATACCTAAGCCGGCACCGGCATTCTCAGCAAAAATGTAAGAAACATAAATAGCCACAACAATAACTAAAATCGGATACACAGTAGACTTCAGACCGACAGCCAAACCTTTAATGATGTTGGTAGCCGGACCGGTCTCAGACGCTTCGGCAATTTCCTGCGCCGGGCGCTTATGGTAAGAAGTATAAAATTCTGTAACGTAACCAATAGCCACGTTTGTAAGCAAACCGGCTATAATACCTACGAAGATACCAAAAGCCTGATTTTCAAACAAAGCGCTAGCCAGGAACCAACCGGCAATAGCGGTGAGAATATTGGTACCCCATAGACCCATGTTCAAAGCGGTCTGCGGGTTAGAATCCTCACTACTCATTCTTACAAAAGCAGTACTGATAATAGAGGCAATAATACCGATAGCACCGATTAACAGCGGGAACAACACCCCGCTGATGCCAAGCACAGTGCCACCGATTACCATGGCGGCAATCGCAGTTGCGGCATAGGATTCAAAGAGGTCGGCGCCCATACCGGCGGTGTCACCGACGTTGTCACCAACGTTGTCGGCAATAACGGCGGGGTTCCGGGGATCATCTTCAGGAATCCCGGCTTCAACCTTGCCAACCAGGTCAGCGCCTACGTCAGCGGCCTTGGTATAAATACCGCCGCCAATCCGGGCAAACAGTGCCACAGCGCTGGCGCCAAAGGCAAAACTGTTAATAACTGCGGGAACCTTAAACAGCAGATACAAACCGGAAACACCAGCCAGACCCAAACCGGCAACAGACAGACCCATAACGGCGCCGCTCCGGAAAGCTATGGTCAGGGCTTTTCGGATACCGGTCCGGGCAGCATGAGTAGTCCGGGCATTAGACTTGGTAGTACTGACCATACCGGCATATCCGGCAAAAGCAGAAGCCACTGCACCGACCAAGAAGGATACCGGCAGGGATAGCTTACCGGACCAACCTTTAACTTGTTCGGCGGCTGTAGGGTCACCATGGGTAAATAATTCTACGGGAACAAAGAATAAAGCAAAAAAGATTACAATTACGATAGGAGCCAGGGACTTGTACTGACGATTCAGGAAAGCCATGGCACCCTCAAAAATAGCGTCGGACAATTCTTTCATCCGCGGGGTTCCCATGTCTTCTTTCAGCACGCTGCTGAGGAACAGGAAGGCCACAATCAAAGAAATAATACCTGCACCAAAGGACACCCATGCCAGAGCAATTGTGGGGTTACTCAGATCCATTAGAAACTCTCACTCTCCTCTTCCCAATTTTTTTGGTGGGGATATGTTCTCTCTATGTATCCCCCGGTATCATAAAGATTCCTGGTTATTGACCAGAAACTGATTTAAGTTCCATCACCCCCTGTAACCAGGATAACCCATGATGCTCAATTATAGCATATAGTGGACAAAATTACAATAAAATTTCAGCAAATAATGAAGATTCACACAACTTCCGCAGGCCGCCGCAAATACCTGTGCGTCCACTATTATACTATAATGGAAACCCTAATGGTTATGCCTATTTTTTAATATTATAGAAGGTTTTAATCCCCTTATAAACAGCGATTTCATCCAATTCTTCCTCAATCCGCAGTAGTTGATTGTACTTGGCTACCCTGTCGGTCCGGGAGGGTGCACCGGTTTTGATTTGGCCGGCATTGGTGGCCACGGCAATATCCGCAATGGTAGCATCCTCGGTTTCGCCGGAACGATGGGAAACCACGGCCGTATAACCGGCCCGTTTAGCCATTTCAATAGCATCAAAAGTTTCAGTCAAGGTGCCGATCTGGTTAACCTTTACAAGAATAGAATTGGCTGTGCCCGAATCAATCCCCTGCTTTAGACGGTCGGTGTTGGTGACAAACAGGTCATCCCCAACCAACTGCACCTTGCTGCCAAGAGCCGCGGTAAGCTTTTTCCAGCCTGCCCAGTCATCTTCAGACAGCCCGTCTTCAATAGACACGATGGGATATTTATTGACCATTTCTTCATAAAATGCAATCATCTCTTCGGCAGTCTTAGTCTTGCCCTCGCCTTCCAACACATATTTCCCGTCTTTGTAAAGCTCGGTAGCTGCAACATCCAGTGCCAGGACAATATCTTCACCGGGTTTATAGCCGGCTTTGGTGACTGCTTCCATGATTACAGCCAGCGCCTCTTCATTGGAACCAAGATTGGGGGCAAAGCCTCCCTCATCTCCAACGGCTGTATTTAATCCTTTGGCCTGCAGCACTGATTTCAGGTTATGAAAAATCTCCGCACCCATACGCAGGGCTTCTGCAAAGGAAACGGCACCCACCGGCATGACCATGAACTCCTGAATATCCACATTGTTATCGGCATGCTTACCACCGTTCAGGATATTCATCATCGGCACCGGCAGTTCTTTGGCATTAATGCCGCCCAGGTACTTGTACAATGGCAATCCCAGCGAACCAGCCACAGCCTTGGCGACAGCCATGGAAACACCCAAAATGGCGTTCGCACCCAGTTTAGCCTTATTAGGCGTGCCATCTATCTCAATCATCAAATTATCAATACCCACTTGATCAATAGCATCAAAACCGATGATTTCCGGGGCAATAACAGTATTGACATTTTCCACTGCCTGCACCACACCTTTACCCAGGTAGCGCTCTTTGTCTCCATCCCGCAGCTCAACAGCTTCGTACGCGCCGGTAGAAGCCCCGGAGGGTACCGCCGCCCGCCCAACGGAGCCATCTTCCAGGACAACTTCCACTTCCACGGTGGGGTTGCCCCGGGAATCCAGAATTTCTCTTGCATAAACATCAGCAATAATAGTCATGTTAAACCTCCTGTTCTTTTTTATATTATTACTTCACCCTGATTAAGTTCCGTCCTGTCATCTCCGCCGGCTGCGTAATGCCCAGCAGATGCAAAATCGTCGGAGCGATATCCTCCAACCGCCCGGCATGCACTTGGGCGGTTTTATCTTGGCCGTCAATATAGACAAAGGGTACTGCATTAATAGTATGTGCCGTAAAAGGTTGTCCGTCGTGCGGGTCTACCATTTGTTCCGCGTTGCCGTGGTCGGCGGTCACCAGCACCCGCCCTCCCTTGCTCAAAGCAGCATGCACTACACGGCCAAGACAATCATCCACCGTTTGCACCGCTTTGACGGCGGCCTCCAGCACTCCCGTATGGCCAACCATATCAGGGTTAGCAAAATTCAAAATAATCACATCATATTTAGCAGCCATAATCTCTTCAATTGCAGCATCTGTTACTTCATAAGCGCTCATTTCCGGTTGCAGGTCATAAGTCGCCACTTTAGGTGAGGGAATAAGCCGCCGTTCTTCACCGGGATTGGGTGGTTCCACGCCGCCATTAAAGAAAAAGGTTACATGAGCATACTTTTCTGTTTCTGCGATACGCAGTTGGCGCAAACCGTTCTTGCTTAGCACTTCGCCCAGCGTATTAGTCAGCACCTGGGGTTTAAAGGCTACCGGGACCTGGATAGTTTTGTCGTACTGCGTCATACAAACATAATGAACCTCGGGAAAACCGGTCCGGCGAATAAAACCGCTAAAATCATCATCCACAAAAGCCCTGGTTATTTCCCGCGCCCGATCCGGGCGGAAATTATAAAAAATCACCGCATCGCCGTTTTGCACCGTCCCTACCGGCAAACCTGTATCACCGATAATCACCGTAGGCTGGACAAACTCATCTGTTTCGCCTTGCTCGTAGGACCGGGCTACCGCACCGGATGCCAGTGCAGCCTTAAGTCCTACACCAAAAACCATAGCGTTGTATGCCCGCTCCACCCTGTCCCAGCGCTTGTCACGGTCCATGGCGTAGTAGCGTCCCATCACCGTAGCAATTGCCCCCACACCCAATACGTCAAACTTTTTTTCCAGTTCATCAATGTACTCCCGGGCATTGGCCGGTGGTACATCGCGGCCGTCCAAAAGGGCATGCACATATACTCTGGACAGCCCCTGCGCTTTAGCCATTTCCAACAACGCGTACAAATGAGTGTTATGGCTGTGCACACCGCCGTCCGACAAAAGCCCGATGAGATGCAGGGCCGTACCGTTGGATTGCGCGTGGGCCATAGCTTCAAGCAGCACAGCATTATGAAAAAAATCCTTTTCCCGGATAGCTTTGGAAATCCGGGTCAGCTCCTGGTACACTACGCGACCGGCCCCAATATTAAGGTGCCCGACTTCCGAGTTCCCCATCTGCCCTTCCGGCAGTCCTACATCTTCTCCCGACGCACCAAGAACTGTATGCGGGTATGTTGCCGTCAGTTTATCGTAATTAGGCGTTTCGGCCACGGCAATGGCGTTTCCATCCACTGCCCCGCCGATTCCCCAACCATCCATAATTATAATTGTCAGCGGTCTTTTATCCGGTGCCAACGCCGTACCCCCTCGTGCCTAAAACCTTACTATACCTGCAAAAGACTTTGCTTCTAGACTGGCCCCGCCTACCAGTGCACCGTCAATATCCGGCTGAGCCATCAACGCCGATATATTATCCGGCTTAACGCTGCCGCCGTATTGAATCCGGACTTTGTCCGCCACATCCCGGTCAAATATTTCCGCCACCACCCGGCGAATAAAGCCGCATACCTGCTGCGCATCGTCAGTTGATGCAGTTTTGCCGGTACCTATGGCCCAAACCGGTTCATAAGCTATTACCAGACCGCTTGCCTCGTTCGCTGCCAGCCCATCCAAGGCCCCTTCAGTTTGCTGGCGGACAATCTGCTCGGTAGTACCGGCCTCTCTTTGTTCCAGGGTTTCACCCACACAAACAATGGGCGTCAGACCGTGCGCAATAGCGGCTGTGATTTTTTTATTTACACTCCCGTCAGTTTCCCCAAAATACTGCCGGCGTTCCGAATGACCCAAAATAACATATTTACACCCAATATCCCGGAGCATGGCCGGTGATATTTCCCCGGTGAAGGCACCCTCCGCCTGCCAGTACATGTTCTGCGCGCCCACAGCGATATCTGACCCCTGCAGCACGTCAGTAACGGCATCCAGCACGGTAAAAGGCGGGCAGACCACGATTTCAGTACCATTGACATCAACCGCCAGGTCGCTCAATTCACTCACTAGGGCAATAGCCTCATCTACTTTTTTGTACATCTTCCAGTTGCCGGCAATAATTGGCTTACGCAATTAACTCACCCCAATATTTTTCTTTTCCAGAGCCTTAATACCCGGCAAGCCCCGACCTTCCAAAAACTCCAGTGATGCACCGCCGCCGGTGGATACATGGGAAATCTTCGCCGACATACCCACTTTTTCCACCGCTGCCGCGGAATCACCGCCGCCAACAATAGTAACCGCCCCGGAAGTTGCTACAGCTTTGGCCATTTCCTCAGTGCCTTTAGCAAAAGCATCGATTTCAAATACCCCCATTGGTCCGTTCCAAACTACCGTCTTTGCTCCCCGCAAAGCAGCGGCAAAGACTTTGGCAGACTCAGGCCCAATATCCAGGGCCATTTTATCAGCCGGAACAGCGGCTACATCAACAATCTGCGACTGCCCCACCGCAGATATGGCATCACTCACAACCAGGTCTACCGGCAAATATACTTTTACCCCTTTGGCCTGAGCCTTCTCCAATGTCAATCTGGCCAGTTCAATTTTTTCCTCTTCCACCAGCGACTTACCCATGGCATAACCCCGGGCTTTTAAAAAAGTATTAGCCATACCACCGCCGATAATCACAATATCAACTTTATCAAGCAGATTATTTATAACACCGATCTTATCAATTACCTTAGAACCGCCAACGATAACCACATAAGGTTTCTCCGGCGAACTCACCGCTTTGTCCAGGTAGCTGACTTCTTTTTCCATTAGAAAACCGGCCGCCGCAGGCAGATAATCTGCTATCCCGGCGGTTGATGCATGGGCCCGGTGAGCAGTGCCAAAAGCATCATTTACATATAAATCGGCCAACTCCGCCAATTGTTTGGCGAAAGCCAGGTCATTCTTTTCCTCCTCGACATGAAAGCGCACGTTTTCCAGCAAAACCACATCCCCGGGCTTCATGTTGGCCACTAACTCACGCGGATTGACTCCCACACAATCAGTAGCCATATGCACCGGTCGGCCTAGCAATTGCTCCAACCTTTTAGCCACCGGCACCAAGCTGAATTTCGCAATCACCTGCCCTTTTGGCCGGCCCAAATGGGATGCCAAAATAACTTTGGCCCCTCTTTCCAGTAAATACTTAATAGTGGGTAAGGCGGAGCGGATTTTACAATCTTCGGTAACATTTCTATGCTCATCCATGGGCACATTAAAGTCCACCCGAACAAAAACCCGTTTACTGTTAACATCTAATTCTTTAACGGTGTTCACATTCATGTTATCAGGATTTACCTCGCTTTCGACTGTTAAATAGAATTACAGACCTTTACCGGCAATAAAATTAATCAAGTCAACAATACGACAGGAATAGCCCCATTCATTATCATACCATACAACAATTTTAGCCAGATTGCCTTCAATCACCATGGTTGAGGGCGCGTCAACAATAGAAGAGTGGGGATTGCCATTGAAATCCTTGGATACCAGCGGCTCCTCACAATACTGCAGGATACCTTTCAGTTCCCCCTCCGCGGCAGCCTTCAGCGCACCGTTGATTTCTTCGGCAGTAGTTGATTTCTGCAGCTCCACAACCAAATCCACCACAGACACGTTCGGGGTCGGTACCCGCATGGCAAAACCATTCAGCTTCCCTTTGAGAGCCGGCAATACCAGGGCCACCGCCTTAGCTGCACCGGTTGTGGTGGGAATGATGGACATCCCGGCCGCCCTTGCCCGGCGCAAGTCCTTGTGGGGCAGATCCAGGATATTCTGATCATTGGTATAGGCATGAATCGTGGTCATCAGACCCTTAACAATACCAAAATTTTCGTGCACTACCTTGGCAAAAGGAGCCAGGCAGTTTGTGGTGCAGGAAGCATTGGAAATCACGTGGTGATTGGCCGGTTCATATTTATTCTGGTTAACACCCATAACAATAGTAACATCTTCTTCTTTACCCGGCGCGGAGATAATCACTTTTTTAGCCCCGGCGGCCAGGTGCTTGGCTGCATCCGGCCGCTTAGTAAAGCGACCGGTGCACTCGACAGCCACTTGCACACCCAGCTCTTGCCATGGCAGAGTCGACGGGTCGGTTTGGGCGACCACCCTGATTTCTTTGCCATTTACCACAATGGCGTTTTCCGTAGCCTTGATATCAGCATCAAAAGTACCATGAACAGAATCATACTTTAACAAATGAGCCAGGGTCTTGGCATCAGTCAGGTCATTAACACCAACCACTTCTACTCCTGGATTATTGAGGGCAGCTCGGAATACCAACCGGCCAATCCGCCCAAAACCGTTAATCCCTACTTTCACTGTCATTGCAATCTCCTCCTGTTTTTGTATTTTTAATTAATATGATTTCTCTCGCCGCGCCTTCGTCAGTAATCAATACATGTTCATGTTTATTGGCTACTACAGCCATAATAGCCCGAGCCTTTTTTTGCCCCCCGGCCACGCCGATGACGTGTCTTATTTTAGCCAAATCGTTAATCCTAATACCCAAACTGTGAATATTATGTACTTTAGCCCCGTCAATAGCGAAATAATGTCCAAAAGCTTCGCCAACAGCGCCGCCTTCCATAAGCCGCCGGGTTTCCACCGGCAAATCGCCCCTGCTGACCGACAGTTCTTCAGCATTACCAATACCATGAATCAAAATTTCTGCAGACTTAATAGTTTTAGTGACTTCCCGGATTTGCGGGTCCATAGACAGGGAGCGCATGGCTTCAGCACCGATATTGTCAGGCACATGCAGCAGCCGGTAGCTGCCTTTGATGCATTTGGCTATCCTAGCCGCAATAGTGTTGGCCTGAATTTCCACATCTTCACCCAAACCACCCCGGGCAGGCACTACTGTTGCGGCGCAATGAAATTTGGATTCGGTCATTGCAGTGGCCAGTTCGCCCAGCGTGGAACCGCCGGTTACAGCCAGTATACTGTCATCCTTAAGGATTTCCCGGATGTAGCGGGCTGTAGCCCGGCCCAAATCCTTTTTCACCGTTGGTTCCCTGTCGCTGTTGCCGGGAACCACAATAACCCGGCCTAACTGCAAAATATTCTGCAATTGTTGTTCCAGCTCAATCAGTCCGTGCAAATCACTAAACAACTCGGCAAACCGCTGTAACAGAGTTTCGCCTTCATCGGTCAGACTCATGCCGGCAGCCTCACTGGCTATCAATCCCTGTTCCCGCAAAAGATCCATTTCACTACGCACCAAGCGCTCCGAAAGTCCCAGCTTCAGGGCCAAAGCCCGCCGGCCTACCGGTTGTAATAAAGATAGATTTCGGAGTATAGTATATCTTCTTTCCAGCACTTCTATTAATTCGGGAATAATCTTTTGCTGTAGTATAAAAATGTCCTTCATGGCACCCTCCCGCCCAGGCTGTAACCCAGCCCGGTTTTAATAGCCTGTGGAATGGTTGTTGGACAGTTTTTGTCCCGGCATTGACGTTTTTGTCCCGCTGCAGGCAAAGAAAAAGTGCAAGAAATCGTTTCCACCAGATATTTTATTCGCCATAGCTGGTAGAAATTCCTCTTTGCACAACAAATTTTTTATTTGCTAGTATCTCTTTCTTTTTGCGGCAGCCGGAATACCCATCTCATCGCGATATTTCGCCACCGTCCGCCGGGAAATCTCTATTCCCTGGCTATTGAGGGTGTCCGCAATCTTCTGGTCACTCAACGGCTTCGCCGGGTTCTCTGCGCCTATCATTTCCCTGATGCTGCGCTTAACAGTTGCACAGGAAGTCATAGTGCCAAAAGCGGTTTCCACACCCCCGGAAAAAAAGTATTTCATGTCAAAAACGCCCTGTGGGGTCTGGATATACTTATTCGAAGTCGCGCGGCTGATGGTTGATTCATGCAAACTTAAAGCCTCGGCAACATGCTTCAGATTGAGGGGCTTCAAATAACGCACACCCCGGTCAAAAAATTCCCGCTGCAGCTCGACCAGACACTGGCTCACTTTGTACAGAGTCAACCGCCGCTGTTCAATACTTTTAATCAGCCACAGGGCGGAATTCAGTTTCTGTTCAATGTATTTGACTGTCTCAAGGTCAGAATTTTTTTTGGTCAGCATATCCTTGTACATTGGGCTTACCCCCAGGCGCGGTGTGGCCAGGTCATTTACCAACACTACATATTCCCCGTTTACCCGCTCCACAACGACATCCGGGACAATATAGCGGGTGTTGTCGGCATGACTGAAGTTCCGGCCAGGTTTCGGATCTAGGTATCTTAAACGGTCGGCAGCCTGCTGCACTTCCTTTGCCGGCACCCCTAGCGCCTCCGCTACCTTGTTTAACCTGCCGTCGGCCAAATCCTTGAGATGGCTGGAAATTATCTCCGGTAAGATGGTCTGCCCCAGGCTCAGATTTTCGCACTGAATCAACAGGCACTCCCTAAGGTCTCTGGCCCCCACCCCGGGCGGGTCAAACCCCTGGATTACAGCCAGCACTTTTCCAGCCAAAACACTGTCCGCACCGGATACTACAGTCGCTTCAGCCAGGCTGCACTCTAAATATCCGTTAGCATCTATATTACCGATAATAAACTCACCTACAGTTTTTTCCTCCGGACTGAGACCGGCCAGGTTTAACTGAAATAGCAGATGGTCGACCAGCGAGGGTGCCGCCGCCAGAAAATTCTCAAACCGAAAATCTTCCCGGTCGGCATACCGGCTTTCCTGCTGGTAACCCAAATCACGCCCGTCAGCAAAATACTCCTGCCATTCGATATCAGATTTTTCCCCTTCAGTTGATTCGGCCTTTTCATTTGCGTCATTGCTGCCGTCAGTCTCTTCAGATTCGTCCCGCACCTCCAGGACAGGATTTTCGGTCATCTCCTGATCAACATATTCAGCCAGTTCAATAGCCGAAAACTGCAGGATTTTAATGGCCATCCGCAATTCCGGGGTCATCATCAGTTTCTGGGCTTGTTCCTGAGAAATCCCGACACCCATTCGCATACCTGCCACTCTCCAAACATTAAGATATTATGCAAATTTCTCTGTTCACGGAGCTTTTTCCTGCCTCAAACTACTCCCAATTAATGTTTATTCACAAGAAAAGGGTTCCATGCCCCGTGGTACAGGTCATGGAACCCAAATTATATTATAGCATAATGCAACTACAGGCAGTCAGGGGCTCTTATCCGCGTATACTGCTTTTGTTTGCCCTAAAGTTGCGGTTCTTCAAATAGCGGTATAACCCAATGGCTGTAACCAGAATAAATAAGTTTACTACCTGGGCGATGGTTACCGGCCCAAGGACTCTCATATTGTCCCGCAGGGTTTCCACCAAGGTCCGGTACGTTACATAGAGAAAGAGAAACTGCATAAACAACTGGCCGCTAAAAGCTTTCCTCTCCCGCAACCAAATCAGCAAGCCAAAAATAATCAGTCCGGCGGCCGAAGAATACAACTGGGTCGGGTGCCTGGGCAGGTCGTCTACACCTGGAAAAACTACCCCTACCGGCAAATCTGTCGGCAGCCCATAACTATCCCCGTTCAGGAAGCAACCAATCCGCACAATCCCATAGCCCAGCGCCAGATAGGGCGCCACCAGGTCGCCCACCTGCCAAGCCGGTAGCTTGTGTTTTTTAATCACCAGCAAGGCTGCTATAACCCCGCCGATCAAGCCTCCGTGAAATACCAGGCCGCCCTGCTGGAGCATAAAAATCCGCAAGGGTTCTTTTATATAGACCAGGGGTTCATAAAAAACCACATAAAACATCCGGGCACCAACGATTCCGCCAATTATACTAAAAAGAATCAGGTCGAGCAGATGGTCGGGATTAATCCCTTCCCGCTGTGCCCGCTTCAACATCAGATAAGTGACCAAAGCAACAGCTACCATGAACATGAAACCCCAGGCAAATACCGGCACGGAGCCAATATGAAACAAAATCGGATGCATGGGATACACCTCACTTTCAACATTACGACATTGTGTAGTACGAATCCTATTATAATATGGCTTATTCCTCCCGTCAAGGCAGGCAGCAAAATCTTGTGCCGGCAGCTTATCCCGTGCTGGCAGCATATCCCGTGCAATCGCATAATTCGGTTATTTACGGCAACCGTTCCTGACCCGCAAGTCTTCCGCTATTCCGCAAATGCGGCGCAGCCGGTGATTAACTCCGGATTTGCCCACCCTGGGAGTCATTAGTTCTCCCAGTTCCTTCAGACTGCTGTCAGAATGCAAAAGCCGCAGCTCAGCTACCTCCCGGAGACTGCCGGGCAGTTTGCGAAGCCCCATGGTCTCCTCTATGTACCTAATATCTTCAACCTGTTTAACGGCGGCATTGACCGTTTTATTCAGGTTCGCTGTTTCGCAGTTGACAATGCGGTTCACCTGATTCCGCATATCTTTGTAAATGCGGACATTTTCAAAATTCAGGAGAGCGGCGTGAGCGCCCATGACATTCAACAAATTGACAATTTCCTCGCTGCCCTTCAGGTATACTACGTACCAGTTCTTACGACTGCTGACTTTCGCTGGTAAACCATATTTTTTCAACAGCCGGCAAAGATCCTGACTTAAACACTCATCATTGGTGGTAATCTCCAGGTGGTACGTGCCCTCGGGGTCATTCACCGAACCTCCGCCCAAAAACACACCCCGCAAAAAAGCCCGGCGGCAACAGTCCTTTTTAATTAAATATCCCTTAATACCTTCTGTTAACTGACCGTCTTGCTCCATCAGACCAAGGGTTTCAAGAATACTGCGAATTTTTTGCCGGGACTGAACCCTTACCGCATAGACATTGTTCTTCTTTAAACGGATTTTTCGCCGCACTAAAATATCGGCCTGGACATCAAACAACTCTTTAACGTAGGAGAAGATTTTGCGGGCGGCGGCCGCGTTTTCGTTATGGATATGCAAAGCTGTCCGTTGCGCGCCGCTAATTTGAATGACCCCGTCCATTCTGGCCAAAGCAGCCAGCTCAGCCAATTGACAACAGTGTTTGGGCGCTTTCATCCGCGCCAGCTCGTTTTTTACAGTAATTGAAAAAGACATAACCGTTCCCCTTTATTACAACTCACAAAAACTTATAGCTATATTATAGCACAAACTCAGAAGATAAAAATATCATACCGGCCAAAGAAAAACAAAACCGCCGTATGGCTTAATTAGCCTGACGGCGGGTCTCTTACATTTTTTTCTGAGTAATACTGGATTACAACGTTTAATCAGTTTTCGGCGTCAGTCGCTGAATAATTTCTCCAATTTCATCCAGATATTCGGTTATCGGCCGGCCTTTATTAATATTATCCCCAATTTCCCGGATTCTCGCAACCACATCAGGATCGGCGGAAACATAGGCCCGGACAATCCGCTTGTCGGCTTCCGCGCGCTCTGCTGCTGCATTCTTAATTTCATTTATCCCTTTTTCCTGCTTACCGTCTTCAATATTAATCCCAATCAGGGCTACATTGCCTACTACAACAACATAAGCACTTTTCACACCCTTAATGTTCAACACCCGCCGCGAAATATCATCCGCCGCGTCACGGGCTTTTGCCTGGGATCGATTCTCATCTACCGCCGGCGCCTTCTTCGGGGCATTCCCCTCCGGCATTGGCTTTTTCTGAGCCGAACAACCGGCCAAAATGGTAAATAAAAACGCACCTAAAATCAGCAACGCTGTCAAAAACTTTTTCCTGCGCAAAATCCTTCTCACCTCCTCACCGTGGATTTATGTTTATTGTCCCACGGTAAAGGGCTTTTATACTTCTTACCCCGGCAACTCTCTTTTCTGACTTTTAGCGAGGGGCAACTCGGGTATATAAATTTTTTCATTTCTCCCTTTGATTTGCCCAATTAAATCAATAATGGCTTCGCCCAGCTTCTGCGGGTCATGGCGCACCACATCAGTCTCAAAAACCAGATTTCGACAGACTGCCACCACGTTCATGCGCTGTATTCCCGTAAGGTCCGGCCGCACCGGCACAGCACCTTCACTCCGGTATTTGCGCAGCAGCTTGCGGGGTATATCTTCAACATTGACAACAGCGTAATCGATCAGTCCGGAACCGGCGTGCTGGTGAATCGCCCGGATATGGTCGGCAGCTGTGTAGCCATCGGTTTCACCGGGTTGAGTCATAATATTACAGGTATAAATGGTGGCTGCCGGTGACCTGGCGATTGCGTCCGCCACGCCCCGCACCAGCAGGTTGGGGATAACACTGGTATAAAGACTGCCCGGCCCAAGGATAATGATATCCGCATCCGCAATGGCTTTTAACGCCTCCGGAACAGGTTCACAGTCTCCCGGACGAAGAAAGACCCGTTTAATTTTATGCGGTGTCCGGGGGATATTGGACTCCCCCTCAATGACAGTGCCATCAGCCAGTTCCGCACACAGGGTGACATGCCTCAGGGTAACTGGCAGTACCTGGCCCCTGATGGCCAGTACTTTACCCATTTCTTTGATGGCGGTCTCAAAATCGCCAGCAATCTGAGTCATAGCGGCAATAAAAAGATTCCCCACACTGTGTCCGCTAAGCCCGTTACAGTTACGGAAACGATGCTGAAAAAGCTCTTCCATCAGGCTTTCCGTATCTGCCAGGGCTACCAGACAGTTACGGATATCACCCGGAGGCAGAATACCCAACTCGCCCCGCAGTTGTCCGGAACTACCGCCATCATCGGCCACTGTAACAATGGCCGTAATATTGCTGGTATAGAACTTCAGCCCGCGCAAAAGCATGGATAAACCCGTACCCCCGCCGATTACCACAATCTTGGGACCTTTTTTCAGATGTTGTTTCTGATAAATAATATCTGCCAGCTTCTGCTCTTTTTCCGGAATCAGCACCTCGGTAATAGACTTAATCGTATTCCGGAACCCGACAATAATTGCCAGCAGCCCGACAAACATAAAGGCCAGGCCGGTAAGAGTTGACGGCGCCAGCCATTGCATATGAATATCCCAAAAAGAAATCAGCTTTTCCGCACCTATTAAAAGACCGGTATCGGTGACAGCAACCAACCCGGCACCCAAAATAGCGGCACCGCAAATAGCCAGAAATATCCACCTCTTTACCCGCATCCCAGGATAAAGCCATTTAAATCTATCCATGCTAGACAACTCCCGCTGGGTCTTTTTCAATATCCCGGTGTTGTAAGGTAACACTGGCATCCAATGCACTCAGCAGCTCGCCAATTTTAATGGCCAGCGTCACCGAGCGGTGCCGGCCGCCCGTGCAGCCAATACCAATAACCAAACTGGTTTTTCCCTCTTTAACATATTTAGGAACCAAGAATTTAATTAAATCGAAGTATTTACGCATAAAAGTGCGCGTTACCTGTGAATCCAGTACAAATTCCTGGATTTCCTTATCATTGCCTGTAAGCGGCCGAAGTTTATCTATATAATGAGGATTGGGCAGAAACCGGACATCCATTAACAGGTCGGCATCCAGGGGAATCCCGTATTTATAGCCGAAAGACATTACCGTAACATTCAAAGCTGCGGACTTGCTTTCTTCACCGAAAGCGGCAATGATTTCTTCTTTCAACTGCTTATTAGTACGGTCGGTGGTATCAATAATTTTATGCGCCCGCCCTTTCAACTCCTGTAAGCGTTTACGTTCCTCCCTGATGCCCTCCAGCAAGGGTCCTTGGGGGCGTACCGGGTGCGGACGCCGGGACTCTTTAAAACGACGGACCAGGGTTTCATCCGCTGCTTCCAGAAAAAGAATTTCCCATTTAACTCCGGCGTGTTTCAGGGTCTCCAGCGTTTCCTCAATACTGTCAAAAAAACCGCCGCCGCGGATATCAACTACCACTGCTATTTTATTTAGTTTGCCTTCTGATTGTGCACAAAGCTCGGCAAACTTAGGTATCAAAGTCGGCGGCAAATTATCCACACAAAAAAACCCGAGGTCTTCCAGGGCATTGATGGCCTGAGTCTTACCGGCACCGGAAAGTCCTGTTACCATCACAAAACGCATGTCCTTCACAGAAAATCACCCCCGCCACGATTAATACTACATATTTCGCCAGAAAAACCTAATTTCCTGCCCTGTCAAACCCTTTGGCATTCATCACCATGTCCGGCGGTATGCGCATTTTTTCCAGCAAATCCGACGCCGCCGTAAGTTCTCCCACAGATTGCGGAAAATGGGCGTCACTGTTGACCACAAAGGTGACGCCTGTAGCGGCTGCCACTTCGATCAAACCGGATTTTTCATAATGGTGGCCGTTATTTATTTCAAAAGCCACGCCCCGCCGGACGCACGTTTTTGCCAAAGCACGAACATCAACCGGCATTTTAAGGTCAGGGTGACTGACAATGTCCACATCATAACGGTGCATAGCCTCGATTAAAGCCTTGGTATTAGTGTTACGCACCCGCTCCCGGCACCGGCGGCTCAGCTTGCAGAGCTGATTTTGCACCACCAAATGCCAGCCGTCGGAAACACTGTCCGGGATGACAAAAGGATGCAGTCCCACGATCAGCAGGTCAAGTTCCTGTACAACCTTCTTAGGTATATCTATGCTGCCATCCACCCCGGTAATGTCAGCTTCCGCCCCGGCGAGAACATTTATTTTTTTGTACTCGGCAGCAATGGCCCGAACCTCTTTTTTAATAGTCAGGTATGTTTCAGGTTTATCAAC
>CAZWUW010000021.1:0-35994 GCA_964636895.1 uncultured Eubacteriales bacterium | reverse complement strand
AGTTTCCATGATTACCCCGATACTACCTGTCATGGTAGCGGGGTTGGCAACTATTTTATCAGCTTTGGCGGCAATCCAATAACCGCCGGAAGCAGCTACGTCGCCCATGGAGACCACTACTTTCTTGCCTGCCTTCCTCAGTTTTTCTACTTCGTCACCGATTTCCTGGGAAGCCGCCGCGCTGCCGCCGGGGCTGTTTATGCGCAGCAAAACCGCTTTGGTGCCTTCATCTTCCCGCGCCCGCTTGATTTGCTCCAGTATATCACCGGCACCGGCTTCCCCGCCAAATACCCCGCCGTCCGCCCGGCCACCCATAATAAGGCCCTCAATATATATTACCCCTATCGCTTCACTGCCGCGTTTGCCAATGATTTCACCACCCCGGGGTCGTTCTGCCAAAGCAATAACCAGCGACAAAAGCAGTACGGCAACGATGATGCCCACCACTAACTTTTTTTTCATGCTGCACCTCCGGTATCATCATTTATTCTTTATATATATTCCCAAACAGGCAAAAAATAGTCTGCAGCCGCGATAAAAGCCCAGGTTAACCCCGGGCCTTGGTCTGCCGTTCTTTTAAGGCACTGCCGACGAAATCGCGAAATAATGGATGTGGCCGGTTGGGGCGGGATTTGAATTCCGGATGAAATTGAGTGCCCACAAACCAGGGGTGGCCGGGTATTTCTATTATCTCCACCAGCCTGCCGTCAGGCGATGTGCCACTGATTACCAAACCTTTGGCCGCCAACCTGTCGCGGAACTCATTGTTAAACTCATACCTGTGGCGATGACGTTCGTAAATTATTTCATCCTGGTAAGCCGTATAAGACGTGGTCTGCTCGTCCATTTTGCACGGATAAAGGCCCAGGCGCATGGTGCCGCCCATTTCTTCAATATCTTTCTGTTCCGGCAGCAGATCAATAACCGGATAAGGCGTTCTGGAATCAAATTCAGAACTATTGGCCTTCTTCATCCCCGCCTCATTCCTGGCAAATTCAATCACTGCACACTGCATGCCCAGACAGATGCCTAAAAAAGGAATCTTTTTTTGCCGCGCATATTGAATGGCTTTGATTTTTCCTTCAATACCCCGGTCGCCAAATCCACCGGGAACTAGGATACCGTCTGCACAGGCCAGTTTTTCTTCTAAGCAATCATCCTTTTCCAAATCAACAGCATTAACCCATTTGATATCAATAGCTGAGTCATGAAACAGCCCGGCATGCCGCAATGATTCGGCCACACTCAAATATGCATCGGGCAGTTCCACGTACTTGCCGACAATAGCAATAGTTGTATTATGCCTAGGGTTTTTGATTTTTTGGACAATCTCCCGCCATTCATTCATATCAGGTGCGCCACAGGTAAGTCCCAGCCGTTCGATGACTATGTCATCGAGTCCTTCCTGTTCCAGGACCAGCGGCACCTCATATATACTTGATGAATCAACCGCCTGAATAACGGCATCTTTGTCAATATCGCAGAACAGGGCAAGTTTTTCCTCCATATCCTTTGACAGCGGCATTTCCGAACGACAGACGACGACGTCCGGCTGAATCCCGATACTTCTCAGTTCTTTTACACTGTGCTGGGTTGGTTTGGTCTTCAGTTCCCCGGCCGCCCGCAGGTAGGGTACCAAGGTAACATGAATATACATCACGTTTTCCCGGCCAATATCACTCTTCATTTGCCGGATGGCCTCCAAAAAGGGCAGAGATTCAATGTCCCCCACCGTACCCCCGATTTCGGTAATGACCACATCCGGATTACTTTCTTTGACCACCCGGTAAACCCGGGATTTAATTTCATTGGTAATATGGGGGATGACCTGTACCGTCCCGCCCAGATAATCCCCTTTGCGTTCTTTGGAAACCACCGACCAGTATATCCTACCGGTGGTGACATTGCTGCTTTTACTGAGATTGATGTCTATAAACCGCTCGTAATGGCCCAGGTCAAGGTCCGTCTCAGCGCCGTCGTCAGTAACGAAAACCTCACCGTGCTGATACGGGCTCATGGTTCCGGGGTCCATGTTGATGTAGGGGTCAAATTTCTGAATAGCAATTTTCAGGCCCCGGCTTTTGAGCAGCCGGCCTAGCGATGCCGCAGTGATACCCTTGCCTAAAGAAGAAACCACGCCGCCGGTAACAAATATAAACTTGGGCATTACTTATTTCCTCCTATCTTACTACTTGCCTTACACTTACAACATTCTATCCCGAGCCGCTAAGGCTGTCAAGGTCGGCATTTCATAAAAAGTGCGTGGAAGACCCACGCCGTTAATTATCCCAATCTTCTTCTATCTCTCTGATAATAACGCCCTTATTGGGCATCCATTCCCGCAAACCCCATACCCCTTTGCCTACATGAACAAAACGACGGTCTAAGTTTAACTCGGTATGGATGCCGGCCATAATGTGTTCGATGTTTTTACCAGGCAAAGGTTTAATTGCCAGCACCCGATCAATTAAATCACGGTAGTAAAGCGGTTCCCCGCCAGCTTTAAGAATAGCGTGGGCCAAGTCCGTTTCGGACATCTTTGGATTAAACTGCTCCCCTGTCAGAACATCCACGATATCACCTTCCCATTCAGGCTGCAGCCGTTTTTAGAATCCCGGTATCTTATTTCGACCTGGTGGGAAGTATTTCCTGCTTTTTCGGCAAAATTTTTACACTTTTTGGCGTGCCGCCCCATTTATCCCTTACATACTCTCCGGCGCATTTAGGCCTAATAAATTTAAGGCATTCTTAATCACCGTACGGGCGTTATTTATCAGTACTAACCGGGCCGCCTGCAGCGCCGGGTCATCCCCGATAACCCGGTGGCTGTTGTAAAAACTATGAAAAAGGCCGGCCAGTTCATGGGCATATCTGGCAATCCGGTGGGGCTCCAGGTTAACTGCCGCTTCGGCTACTTCGCCAGGGAAATCGGCCATTTTTCTGACTATTTCCAGTTCTGCAGGTGCGGTTAAAACTTCCAGCCGGACTTCGTCAGCCCGGGGAATCTGCTCCCCTTTTTCCGCCAACTGCCGGAAAATGCTGCAAATCCTGGCATGGGCATATTGGATATAGAATACCGGATTTTCGTTAGTCTGGGATTTGGCCAGGTCCAGGTCAAAATCTAAATGGCTGTCTGCGCTGCGCATCACAAAAAAGTAACGGGCGGCGTCCCGGCCGACTTCGGCGACAAGTTCTTCAAGGGTGACAAATTCACCACTGCGCTTGGACATACGCACAATTTCGCCGCCCTTGAACAGACGCACCAACTGCATAATGACCACATCCAGCGCCGCTGGGTCGTAGCCGATAGCTTTAACTGCACCCTTCAGCCGTCTGACATGACCATGGTGGTCGGCCCCCCAGATATTGATTACCCGGTCAAAACCGCGGGCAAATTTGTTTTGATGATAGGCAATATCTGCTGCAAAGTAGGTAGGCATCCCGTTGCCGCGCACCACCACCTCGTCTTTGTCATCACCAAAGGCAGTAGCTTTAAACCACAGCGCCCCTTCTTTTTCATAGATATATCCTTGTTCCCTTAATTGATTCAAAGCCTTTTCAACAGCCCCGGAATCATGCAGGGACTGCTCACTGAACCAGACATTGTATCTGACACCGAAATTTTCCAGCGTTGTTCGGATGGCCGCAATTTTTTCGGTCAGCGCATACCGAATCAGCAGTTCCCGACGCAGACCGGCCTCCATGGTCAGGTACTTGTCCCCTTCTCTGGCAATCAAACCTTTTACTGTATCAATAATATCCTCACCATGGTAGCCATCCTCAGGAAACGGCACCTCCTGTCCCAGTTGCTGAAAATACCTGGCCTCCAGAGATTTGGCAAAGTTATCTATTTGGTTGCCGGCATCATTTATGTAAAACTCCCGCTCCACTTCAAAGCCTGCAGCTTGAAGAAGGCTGGCCATGGTATCGCCCAGAGCAGCCCCGCGGGCATTACCCATATGCAACAAGCCGGTGGGATTGGCGCTGACGAACTCCACCTGAACCTTTTTGCCGGCACCCACTGCACTGTTGCCGTAACCGGCACCTCCGGCCTCTACTTCCGGCAAAACCGGATACAGCCAGGTATGATCAAGATAAAAATTAATAAACCCGGGTCCGGCAATTTCTATTTTCGCTACCCAGGTTCCTGCGGTATCAATATTAGACGTAAGCGCTTCGGCCACCTGGCGGGGTGAATTTTTGGCCTGCTTGGCCAGCAACATGGCGATATTTGCGGCAAAATCACCGTGCCCCTTCTCCCGGGGCACTTCTAAAGCAAAATCCGGCAAATCTTCATAATTAAGCTGTCCCTGTGCCCTGGCCACAGATGCCGCCTGTTTGATAGCCCGGACAATACCGAACCTGACTTTTCCCAGTGTTCCGTTCAAAAACTAAACCTCCTTAACAGTTATGGCAAGCATATTATCACTGATTTTTTGCTCCCCTACTTCTAATTCATATTCTAGATTAATACTTCCGCCTAAGTCTGTCAAGTTTACTTCCACCTTTGACGGCATTACGCCCATCATCATTTTGCCAAAAGGCGTGATATAATTGCCGCAGTGTCGCACACCCCGCTCAAAAATCTGTTTCTGCGCGGAAGTCCCCATTCGGTTTAATGTAACCCGGGCAGGTTCAATTTTCAGGGTAGTGGTGGTCCCGGACATGCCGGTCAGCTCGGATTCATTGTATATTATAAAATAGGTGCCCTTTTTCAGGAATAAATTGCCTTTTGTAATCAGTTCCTGTTCATCCACTTCACCATATTCATTTAACTGAGTACCTTTGACTGAGATGAGCACTTCTTTATTCATCTTAAGTCACCGACCTTTCTCATGGCCTATAATATTATTATAGCAGAAAAAACCGTTCGGCAGCCACTCAGTTGCTGGTCAACCGCAATTTAGACGCCGTTTAGAAACTATTTAAATCTACAAACCCGTTAGAACTCTTGCACTAACCGCTCACCAATAATTTGTTGCATTTGACCGGAAATATCGTGCGCTATCTCAAAGATACCAATACAATAGAACTAACCAAATACTCCGACCTTAACAGTCCGGAGACCTATGTGTCCAGAGGCCAGCTTTTATTAGCTGGCCTTTTGTATTGTATCCAGTTTCCGTCCGGAGGCATTAAGCCCTGAGACCGGCACCATTTGCCGGTCTTTTTCTATACTAAACGACGGAAAACTGTATTCGCAAAGGGGGTGGGGCTACAAATTCACCGGGCAAATAACTTTGGCGCGAATAAAATTTAATAAAAATTTTGGAGGTGTTCTTATGAGCAGTAGTGTAAGTTCCTCACGCGGGTGGGTAGTCACCTTTGCGGGAACCGGGTTAAACCTGGCGCTGGGTGTATTATACTCATGGAGCGTTATCGCCAAACAGCTTACCAAGCAATGGGGCTGGTCAGCCGCCGATGCATCCATGCCTTATGCCGTGGCCTGTGGAGTGTTTGCAATCTTCATGGTTCTTGGCGGCCGGGCCCAGGATAAGATTGGACCGCGGTTAGTTGCTGCTATGGGCGGGGCATTAACCGGTATCGGACTAATAATTTCCAGTTTTGCTTCCAAGGGAGACATAAAACTAATGGTTATTGGTTTCGGTATTCTGGCCGGCATCGGCATCGGGTTCGGGTATGCTTCAGCAACCCCGCCGGCCGTCAAATGGTTTCCACCCGCTAAAAAGGGCTTGATCACCGGCTTAGTGGTCAGCGGGTTCGGACTCGCATCAGTTTATATCGCCCCCACTACCGAAAAACTTTTAGGCAACTTCGGCATCAACAGTACCTTCATGTATCTTGGAGTCGCCTTCTTCATCGTTACTCTTTTACTGTCCCAGTTTTTACGCAACCCGCCGGCCGGTTATATCCCGGCAGGCATGCCGCCGGCAGCGACAGTAGCTCCGGGTGCCGCGGTGAAAAAACATGATTATGACTGGCACGAAATGATTAAGACCCCTCAGTTTTACCTGCTTTGGCTGATGTTTGCCTTTGCTTCATTTGCCGGCCTGATGATTATCGGCCACATGGCTAAAATCGCTGCTCAGCAGCTGCCCTCCATCAACCTCGGCTTCGTCCTTGTAGCCGTACTCGCCGTTGGCAATGCCGGGGGCCGGATTGTCGCCGGGATGGTCTCCGACAAACTGGGCCGGACTAAGACCATGCTGCTGGTATTCATTGCTCAGGCAGTAATGATGCTGATTTTCTCCAAGTTCACCACTGCGCCACTGTTAATCTTCGGCGCCTTCTCAGTCGGCTTCTTCTACGGTGCCAACCTGGCCCTCTTCCCCTCAACTACTGCTGATTATTTTGGCACCAAGAACATGGGTGTGAACTACGGCCTGGTCTTTACTTCCTGGGGTGTAGGCGGCGTATTCGGCGCCATGGTGGCCGGAAAAATTGTGGACGTCACCGCCAGTTACAACCTGGCCTTCATAGTTGCCGCCGTGCTCATGGGCGTCGCTGCCGTACTCAGTTTCCTGACCAAAGCTCCGAAAACAATTACGCTTACCCATGAGCAGCAGGCGGTTCTGAGTATAAAATAAATCCGTTAATAATCAATAACGGACAGCCGCCTATAATAATTATACTTAAAAACCCGTTGCAGTATGCTTAGCAACGGGTTTTTCTATCTATTCCAGGTATTTTCCGGCCAGCTTTAATTGCCTTCCACGGCTTTCTGCAAACCACCGGCGCTTCCTTTTTCAGGTCCGTTTAACTGCCACCAACCGGACACCGCGCTAATAGCGTTCTGCACGCCCACCTCAGATATCCCAGTATATTTGCTGACAGTGTCGGCAAGCGAGGATATTCCGGTTTCAATCAAGGTGCCGGCCTCTTTTGTTGTTTTATCCTGCCAGTCCTGCACAGCCTGTACCTGCGCCGGCTCCAGAATATCCCAAACCTTTTCCTTCAGCGCGGTTGCCTGTTCCGGTAACTGCTCCGGATTGGCCAGGGCTTCAATAACAGGTAGTAAGCTGGTTTTTTGTTCTTCAGTTAAGACGATGGTTTTTTCTGTCAGCAGACGTTCCAGGGCAACCAGGTCGGCATCCGGGGTGGCGGTCACCATATTACTGACGGAACTGATGATATAACCTAATAATGCCACCGTGCCGACAAGAAATACCAATCCCAGGAATACTGCCGCTATAACAATTTTTTTGATTTTGTTAGCGTTTTTCACCACCCGGCCAACACCGTTCCCCCGCATCAAAGCCTCTGCAGCAGTTCCCAACACCCGGCGCAGCACCCATTTTTTCATTCCCATTAATGCCACCTTCCTTCTCAATTGTTATTTGTTCCTATTATACGCCCACGAGACATGATTTAATCATCGGACGCAAATGCCTATTACCTATGCAAACATTCTTATTTGTTCATTATCCCCCTTTAGTTCTTGCCTCTCTCCTGAAATAACGGATTTAAAATTAAGGTACTCGTGAGAAGTTATATTTGTGACTTGATCAAGTTTAAACTCCTCAAGCAGCATGCAAAAATCGGTATACCCAATTACTTCACATAACTTATTCAAATCAATACGCATAAGCACATCTTTTGTATATGGTCTTTTTGAGTCCAAAAAGGAAATTGAGCTTAAAAAATCCTGGGCAACCTTACTATTCAAGAGTGCGCAAACAATTACAGCATATATAAGGTTATCAAAACTCAAAAAATAGCATGTATCATCTAACATAATAGGCTTATTGTCCCTGGGTAATACCAAAGAAAATGTCGATTGTTTATAAAGTCCTGATACAGCAACCTTATATGGTTTAAACGAGTACTCTCCAATACCAAACATTGAAAAGCGCGGGGCTTTTTTATAAATACTTGATTTTCTATTATCCAAATAATGAGCATTCGCTAGTAAATAGTTCCAAAGTTTCGGAAACATTAATTGAATATAGTTTGTTTCGGCACCAACATTTTTCTGAGTGACTAAAACAAATTTGCGAGCATTGCTGGCAATAACAGCTTTTAAGTCAGAACTTTTTAAAAGCGTAAAAACCAAATCATCTTCTATATCTACGGGCTCCTTAAAACCATTAATAAAAAAATCGCCTTTTCGTTCTAACTCCATTATTTTTGAACAGTCGTGCTTTAACCCTTGCCGCCAAGTAAAAGAGCATACTCCATCAATTGCATTTACATTAACATACTTGTCAACATCCGAAACGAATTTATTATTTACCCAACCATATTTATTATGTTGTTCATTTGGCTTTTCCCAGTTACCCGATGTACAAACTAAGTTACTGTTTCTCTGTCCTAAATTAGAAAAAAATATAGATGCATTACATGAAGCTCCAAATACTTTTTTTGTGTTAATTGCTAAACTTAATATGTCCGACACTTGAATTTTGTTATTTGGCATATCAAGGAGTATGTTTCTAACTACAATGTTCTTGCAGATCATGGCAATTTTCCCATGGCACCCTGAAAATCTATTAAGTATTTTTAAAACAATAGACTCACAAATATCAAAATTGCTTTTCCCTGTGATAGCATCTAATCCTTTATGTGCTTTGAAGTTTTCTTTTTGAGGTATATTTTGTGATTTTAATTCACTGAGTTCAGAATTTGTAACCCAAGGCGGATTGCCAATGATTAAAAAATAATCACTGTCTTCGGCATTAATATCCTCAAATGAATGCGAAAAAATATTATCATGGTTTAACCGTATATTGGCTCGTTTCTTTAACCTTCCCGACAAGATTTCATCCAATACCCGAAATTTAGCTTCCCATACGTAATGCTCTTGTATCTCTACTCCATATATTTCCTTGGTTTCCGGAAAAGTTTTTAAAGCAGATATAATGAAATTACCTTTGCCAAAGGTGGGTTCAATTATTTTTGTCGGCTTGATCCCCTGTGCTCTTAAATATAAACATATATCATCAGTAAAATCTTCGGGAGTTTGAACATCTCCATATTCTCTTCCAGCCTCACTGATTGCTTCTTGATTATTATAAATTAATAAAGCTTTAAATTCAGTGAAACTAGCTTTGGAGGTAAAAAAATCAACAATACCGGATTTGACAAAGATAACCTCATTTGCATTAATATAATCATCTATCGTATCACATTCTGTAGCAAGATTTTTGCGGTTATCTGCTGATAAATATTTCAATGCTGCCCGCATATGTTTTTTACACCACCTTAATAATTCCCGGTAGGACATCATTTAGCTAAATTATATCACACTATCCTGCGATAACATAATTAACTTTGCCGGCAAAAGTCTGCAATTTATCCCCTTATCCAGCACCAATGTACAAAAAGACCGGAGGTCAAATGACCGCCGGTCTTTTCTTTATTAAGCCAGGGCTTCCCAGCCCAGCTCAAAAGCTTTTTTGTTGACTTCCAGGAACTTGGCCGGCACCTTTTTTTCCAAGGCTGACAGCCATGCCTCCCGGGCAATCTCCAGGCGCGCGGCCAGCACACCCATCAATACTACGTTAGATGCCTTATCATTACCGCTCTGCCGGGCCAGGTCCAAAGCATTAACAGCTATCGTGTCCGGAACTTGTTTCTTGATTTGCTCAATTATCCCTGCAGGGTATTTTTGCACGCCCAGGATTACCGGTACCGGTGCAATAACCTGGTCATTAATGACGATAGTGCCGCCAGGTTTGAGGTAATGCACCCAGCGCAGGGCCTCCAGCCTTTCAAAAGCGAGGATAACATCGGCCCGCCCTTCCGAAATAATGGGCGCGTGTACTTTGTTACCAATTCTGACATGAGTTACAACAGAACCACCCCGTTGGGCCATGCCGTGAAGCTCCGAAACCTTTACTTCATAACCCTGGTCCTGAGCCACCTGGGCCAGGATTTTACTGGCCAGAATAGCACCCTGGCCGCCGACGCCGACCATCAATACATCAATCTCTTTGTTAGGCAACAATTTCACCCTCTTTCTTCACCGCACCGGTGGGACATACCTGAATACACAAACCGCAACCGGTACACAGGGCATCATTAACGGTAACTTTTTCTTCTCCGGCAACAAGGCCCGGACAACCTAATTTGATGCATTTCTTGCAGCCAATGCAGGCATCGGCCGTCACCGCAACTACAGGATCCTTGCTCTTTAGCAGCAGTGCGCAGGGACGCTGCAAAATAATTACGGAGGGTTCGGCGACACTTGTCTCCTCTTGCAAAATAGCTTCCAGCTTATTTAATTCAAAAGGATCAACAGTTTTAACCCGCTTGACCCCAAGGGCTTCCACAAGTTTCGTCAGGTCCACCCGGGGCGCAGGTTCACCTTTTAATGTGTAACCCGTTCCGGGGTGGTGCTGGTGGCCGGTCATGGCTGTAATGCTGTTGTCCACAATAAGCACTGTACCAGTCCCCTGGTTATAAACCAAATCCATTAACCCGGTAACGCCGGAATGTAAAAATGTAGAGTCACCTATGACAGCAACAATTTTGTCCCGCATTTCCGGGCAGGCTTTTTCCATGCCCAGCGCGTTGCCGATACTGGCCCCCATACAGATACATGTATCTATTGCCTCCTGCGGCGGCAGAGCACCCAAAGTATAGCAGCCGATATCACCGGTAACGGTCAATTTCAGCCGGCTGAGGGTATAGAAAACACCCCGGTGCGGACAGCCCGCACACATCACCGGCGGGCGAACCGGCAACGGCATGGCCAGGGACCAGTGAGCACTGTCCCCACCGACAAAACCAGCATCAATCAAATCCTTGTGTTTGGTGACAGACAGTAATTTTTCCGCTACCACCCGGGGCGAATACTCCCCAATCCGTGGAAATAATTCCTTACCGACAACTTCAGCCAGACTGGCGAACCGGATTTGTTCTTCCAAAAAGGGCTCCAGTTCCTCCACTACATACAGTTCTTCCACCTGGGCGGCAAAATCCCTGATCATTTTGGCCGGCACCGGGAAGGTCAGGCCCAGTTTAAGCACCGAGGCTCCGGGCGCAACTTCCTTAACATACTGATAAGAAATACCGCTGGTGATAATGCCGATACGCCGGTCATTCCACTCAATTTTATTAAGGGGACAACTTTCCGAGTATGTTTTTAATTTTTCATACCGTTCTTCCACCACTACATGCCGTTTCCGGGCAAATGCGGGCATCATTACGTATTTTGGGGTGTCTTTTTCATAAGGTACGGAAACTGCCGGCTGCGGGTCAAGCAAGTCCACAAAACTCTGGGAATGATTAACCCTGGTGGTAGTACGTAAAAGTACCGGGGTATCAAATTTTTCGCTAATTTCCAGGGCTAAGCCAACCATTTCCTTAGCCTCGCGGCTGTCGCCGGGCTCAAGTAAGGGAATTTTGTTCATGCGGGCAAAATAACGGTTATCCTGTTCATTTTGGGAACTGTGCATACCGGGATCGTCCGCCGATACAAGCACCAGACCGCCCCGCACACCGGTATAGGCCAGTGTAAACAGCGGGTCGGCGGCTACGTTCACGCCGACGTGTTTCATGGTCACCAACACCCTGGCCCCGCCAATGGATGCGCCAATACCCACTTCCAAAGCTACTTTTTCGTTAGGGGACCATTGGGCGTGGACGCCCGGATACTTGACCAGGTTTTCCAGGATTTCGGTACTCGGTGTGCCAGGGTAAGCTGCAGCAACCTTGACGCCATACTCATAAGCACCTCTGGCGATGGCCTCATTGCCTGTCATCAATTCTTTCATCTGCTACCTCCGCATCGTCAGGTTTTTTTATTTATTATTGTAAAAGGATTATGCATCCTTGGGCCTTAAATCAATCACCCGTCTGGCTTTTCCTTCAAACCGCTGAATGGATCTGGGCTCTACCAATTTTACTTTGACGCCTATAGAGAGCACATTATGCAGCCGTTCCTTAATCCGGCCGCTGATCTCTTCAAGCTGACGGTAATTACCGGCAAAATATTCATCTAATAACTCTACCTGAACCTCAATTTGGTCCAACACGCCTTTCCTGGTCACAACAAGTTGATAATGCGGCGCCACTCCTTCAATTTCCATTAGCACGCTTTCCACCTGGGAGGGAAAGACATTGACCCCCCGGATAATCAGCATGTCGTCCGTCCGTCCGGTAACTTTACGCATCCGTACGGTAGAACGGCCGCAGTCACATGGTTCGGCATACAAAACCGAAATGTCCCTGGTCCGGTAGCGAATAACCGGAAAAGCATCTTTGGTCAAAGAGGTGAAAACCAGTTCCCCTTCCTGACCGTAACCAAGTGCTTCGCCTGTTTCCGGGTGAATAATTTCCGGATAAAAATGGTCTTCGGAAATATGCAGGCCGTTTCCGCACTTACATTCACCCGCTACCCCAGGACCAATGATTTCACTTAATCCGTAGTTGTCGGTAGCCCTAATATTTAAGCGTTTTTCTATTTCCAGCCGCATATTTTCCGTCCACGGCTCCGCCCCAAACAAGCCAACCCGCAGTTTCAGGCTAGCCGGGTCAACACCCATCTCTTCCATTGCTTCCGCAAGGTACAAAGCATAGGAAGGCGTGCTGACCAAAACGGTAGTGCCAAAGTCCTGCATCAGCATGATCTGTTTTTGGGTATTGCCAACAGAAGCAGGAATAATGGCGGCACCAACTTTTTCCAAACCATAATGCATGCCAAAGCCACCTGTGAACAAACCGTACCCAAAACAAATCTGGGCAATATCTTCGTCAATAACACCGGCCAGGGTGGCCACCCTGGCAATTAATCCGGACCAGGTCCGGATGTCTTTGCGCGTGTAGCCAACAACAATGGGTTTGCCGGTTGTGCCGGAAGACGCGTGCAGCCGGATAATTTCCTTCATCGGCACGGCAAAAAGCTCGAAAGGATAGTTGTCCCGCAAAGCCGCCTTAGTGGTAAAAGGCAATTTTTGAATATCTGCCAACTGCTTTATATCCTGCGGCCTAACCCCATGCGCATCAAAAAGCCGCGTATAAAAAGGCACTTTTTCATATACCTGATTAACCACGGCCTGCAGCCTGTCCAACTGGATGGCATGCAGATCGTCCCGGCTCATGCACTCATAATGCGGCTCCCAAATCATTCCCCATCATCTCCTGTTCTCTCTAAACCCAATATATATTTATGCCTGAACATACAAAATAATAAAAAAGGTCGCAGCTAGCAACCTTTTTTTATTCAACATCCATCACAAATTATCCTGCTTATTTGAGCCAATAATTTTCTGATAATTTTTAACATTAGGCGAATTGGCGTAAAAATATACCTATCCGTTCAATTGCTTCAGTCAGGTTCTCCACTGAGGCGGCATAAGAACACCGGATATGACCTGCGCCATTGGTGCCAAAAACATCGCCCGGCACTACTGCCACTTTCGCTTCTTTCAAAAGCCGTTCTGCAAACTCTTCAGAACTAAGGCCGGTGTGCTTAACTGACGGAAAGGCGTAAAACGCCCCCCGGGGTTCAAAACAGGGCAGTCCGATTTCTGCAAAGCCTTTTAATACCAGACGCCGGCGCTGATCATAAGAAGCCACCATCTTTTTCATTTCTTCGCAGCCGTTCTGAAGTGCCTCCAAAGCAGCTTTTTGTGCTGTAATGGGCGCACAGAGCATGGTGTATTGGTGAATTTTGGTCATGGCCGCAATGATTTCCGGGTGGCCGCAAGCGTATCCCATCCGCCAGCCGGTCATGGCGTACGCCTTGGAAAACCCGTTCAAAAGGATGGTGCGTTCCCACATACCGGGTAATTCGGCAAAACAAGTGTGTTTGCCGACATATGTAAGCTTATCATATACCTCGTCGGAAATTACAATTAAATTGTGTTTCTCGACAACTTTGGCAATTTCCAGCAGTTCCTGCCGGGAAATGGTGGCGCCGGTGGGGTTGTTAGGGTAACAAAGCATTAATGCCTTGGTGCGCGGGGTAACCGCATCAGCTACCTGTCGGGCGGTAATCCTGAAATCGTTCTCCGGCGCAGCCTGAATTGGCACCGGCACTCCGCCAGCCATCACGGTACAAGGCGAATAAGACACATAACAGGGCTCGGCAATAAGCACCTCGTCCCCCGGCTGCAGGATGGCCCGCAGGGCCAGGTCCAGCCCCTCACTGACCCCCACGGTAACCAGGACTTCGTTCCTCGGCTCGTAATTTACACCATAAAGCTTATACAGGTGGCGGGCAATTTCTTCCCGCAGCTCCAAGAGTCCCCAGTTGGAAGTATACATGGTATACCCCTTTTCCAGGGAGTAAATACAGGCCTCCCGGACATGCCAAGGAGTAATAAAGTCCGGTTCCCCCACCCCCAGGGAAACAACCCCTTTCATTTCCGACACCAGGTCAAAAAACCGTCTGATGCCGGAAGGCGGAATGCCCTGCACAGTAGGAGAAATGCGTTTTGACCAATCAAGGGTCATGGCGAAATCACCAGCCTTCTGTCTTCTTCCGTATCTTCCATAATGACCCCTTGCTGCTTATACTTTTTTAGTACAAAATGGGTAGCCGTGCTCTGCACATCCTCGATAGTTGCCAGCTTGGTGGCAACAAACAGAGCCACTTCCTTCATGGTCTGCCCTTCAATCATTACGGCAATATCATATGCGCCGGACATCAGATAAAGGCTCTTAACCTCCGGAAAACGATAAATTCTTTCGGCCACGGTATCAAACCCCGCACCCCGCTGGGGTATCACTTTCACCTCGATTAATGCCGATACTGCTTCGTCACCTGCTTTTTCCCAATTTATCAATGTATGATACTTGACAATAACCTTGTTTTCTTCCAGTTCGCGAATCCGCGCCGCCACCTCCGCCTCCGGCAACCCAAGCATTGTTGCCATCTGCTCCGGGCGCAGGCGGCTGTTCTCCAGCAACAGCTCCAGAATTTGTCTGTCTTTTTCGTTCATTTTCCTTACCTCCCAATTAAATTTAAACCAGCGTGCTGCAAACTCATAACACATAGGACCCAGAGTAACAAGAAAATTGACTTCGTCAACTTATTCTTCGATGTCAATTTTCTTGTTCAAAGGGGGCCAGCCCCCTATGACGTCGCTTCGCTCCTGTTACCCCCGAAGCATAGGGGGCATACCCCCTATAACCCCCCATGTTAAGGAAATTATCCACAGCTTGAAAAAAGCATAATTTCCTTAACATATAAAAAACTCCCATCCCCAAAAGGGACGAGAGCCTTGCTCACGCGGTACCACCCTAGTTGACTGAAATCAGTCCACTTAAATCCGGTAACGGCGGAACACCGGCCGCTCTTACTCAGGTTCAGAGGGCGACTCCGGGACGGCTTTCGGCAGGATATCCTTCCCGGGCTTGCACCGACCCCGGGTCGCTTAAAAATCAACCATGCCTACTTTCCCCTTCAATGTCTTTTGGAGGTTTAAATTTCTTAAAATTATAGCACGCCCTGCTTTCACCTGTCAATAATCAATATATGCTTTGCTGCCGCCGGTGTGCCTGTCAGCTTTACTTTAACCTACCGGACCGCAGCATGGCAATCAGTACCCAGAGCCCAAGAAAACCGGAACACAGAAATCCTATGGTTCCCAGCACAGGATATCCCCACAACAGGGGACCTTTGGCAGCATGCATAATCATAGCGGAACTAACCATCAGGGCGGCAATAATCAAACTGAATGAAATCCGTGACGAGGCTACATCAAGCATATCATAAAGCCAGTTCAGGTTGCGGTGAAAAAAAGTAATTTTGGTTTCACCCCGGGCGAGCGCCTGCACCGCGCCGGCCACATCCCGGGGCAGCGAAAAAAGAATATCCAGCATGCCGCTTACTTGTTTATACATGTTGCCTGGCTCAACATTGGGCTGCAGCGTCGTTTTCAAGTACTCCACAGCCAGAGGTTTAATAACTTCGGCTAAATCCATTTCCGGCGAAATACGCCGGGCAATGTTCTCTGCTAATACCACGGTTTTACCCAGTATAAAGAGATTGTCGGGCACCAGAATCCCATGTTGCACCGATATTTTAATCATCCCGTTAATCAGCTGCCCCAGCTCCAACCCGCCACTGGTAACAGAATTTGCCTTTTCAACGATTTCCGATACATCTTCATAAAACCGCTGATGGTTGATACGCCGGGTAACAATGCCCGTTTTGGTAATAATTTCCATAACTCCGGCTGCGTCCCTTTCCACCAGCGCTACCATCAATTCAGCGGTAGATGTCCGGTGGGCCCGGTCAAACCGTCCGACAATGCCAAAATCAATTAATACCACCTTACCGTTATCACGGAAAAGCACATTGCCGGGGTGCGGGTCACCGTGAAATATTCCTTTGGAAAAGAGCGGACACATAATTGCCTCAATTATGTGCCGGGAATAATCCCGGCACATCGCTTGCGGCGGCTGCCGCTCTACAAGCTCCTCCACCCGCATCCCCTGCAGGTATTCCATAGTCAGCACGCGTTCCGTGCTGTAGTCCCAAAATACCCGAGGTACTAGAATCCATTCATGACCGGCGAACTCCCGGCAAAACACCTCGGTGTTTAAGGCCTCTGTGTTATAGTCCAGTTCCCGTTTAATCTGTCTTTCAAACACATCAATTATTTCGTGAACGTTACAAACCTGACCAATAATACTCCTTTTTTGCAGCAAATTAGCCGCGCTTTTTAAAATGCTCAAATCCCGGTCAATCAACTGTTGTAAATGCGGGCGCTGAATTTTGACCACGACCTGCTCCCCGCCGGGCAACAAAGCTTCATGTACTTGACCGATTGAGGCGCTGGCCAGCGGACGGTAATTAAAGTATTTGAACACTTCTTCCGGCGGCCGGCCCATTTGGTTTATAAACTGCCGGCGGATATCTTCGGCAGCGACTTCTTCCACATTGTCCTGCAGGTTCTCCAGTTCTTTTACATATTCCCGGGGGATTAAATCCGGCCGGGTACTCAGCACCTGCCCCATTTTAATAAATGTCGGCCCCAGGTCTTCAAATAAAAACCGCACCCGCTGGGGCAGCGGCATTTTTCCAGACGACCCAAGGCCTGCCGGCGGCATAGTTGCTCCGTTCCGGCATTTTTTCGGGCGGCAGCCGGTTTGTTCAGCAATATAATCAAAGCCGTGACTGATAAGTACACGGCATATTTCCCGGTAACGCGCAAGGTTTTTGTAACGGTCAAACAACTGTATCAACTCCTGGCGCAAAATAAGAGCCGGGAAAGCTCTTATTTTACATCATAACCAACTTCTCTGATAGACTTTTTAAGTCCATCTGCGCTTATCACCCCAGTGTCGTGTTCAATGGTTACCGTCCCGTCATCCAGGTTAACTGCAGCCTCTTGTACCCCATCCAGGGTTTTCAGCGCTTTTTCCACCGCTTTCTGGCAGTGGGCGCAACTCATGCCCTCAACGTTTAATACCGATGTTGTCAATTCAGTCACCTCCTGTATTATTGTGACCGAAAAGCTATAAAAAAATCAGGCTGCGTAAAAACTATTTCTAAGCAGCCTGAAACCTTTGATTTTGAAATAATTAATCTTGGCAGGGCAGGTAAATGTTTGTCGTCGTCCCCCGGCCCGGTGCGCTATCGACTTCAATGCGCCCACCGTGATTCTCAATAATCTGTAAGGATACAGATAAGCCCAGACCGGTACCGGTCTCCTTTGTAGTATAAAAGGGTTTGAAAATCCGGTCTACAATTTCCCGGTCCATGCCACAACCTGAGTCCTGAATCGAAATCTTAACCGCACCCACCTCCGGTTCGGCGACCACCCGGATTGTCAGCTCCCCCCCCTGCGGCATAGCGTCAAAGGAGTTTTGCATAATATTTATCAACACTTGCTTAACTTGTTCTTTATCAATCATGATTTCCGGTAATGGGCCAATCTCTTCTATAACTTCTACATTTTTAAGAAAAGCTTCACTGTCAATCAACACGCGAATCTCATTGAACAGTTCCTCCACATGGCATGCTGCCCAACGGGGCGTAGCCGGCTTGGCTAACTTTAAAAAATCACTGACAATGGAATTAACCCGGTCTATTTCTGTGATAATAATATCAATGTATTCAGCTTTGGGTGTATTAAGCAATTCTTTTCGTAACAGTTGGATAAAACCGCGCACAGAAGTCAACGGATTTCTGATCTCATGAGCCGCGCCGGCAGCCAGTTGACCAACCATGGCCAGTTTTTCTGTCCGCGCCATGTCTGTTTCAGCCCTATTCTGCCGGGTGATTTCATCAATAACCACAAAAGAACCGGCAATCTTTTTCTCATCGTCATATAGCAGATAAGAACTAATCTTATAATTGCCATATTCTTTTTCATATACGATTTCCTGCTGCTGCAATGCTTTCTCCAAAACCCCGGCCAGGTCCCGGCTGAGTGTATAAGGCAATTCCGCCAGGACCTGCCAACAGTTTTTCCGACTATCATTTAAATCATTTTGCAGCCATTGAGCTAAAGCGGCATTGGTATATTCGATTTCTCCGTCTCTGTTCACCAGCAGCACGCCGGATTTGACGGCATGCAAAATACTTTTCCAGAAAAATTGCTCCGGCGACGGACCAAGACGAAACCGGCGGGAGATTTTTTTATATAAGCGCTCCTCATTGGCTGCGACCGGTTGAATCATTAATTGTTCTTTAACTGCTGAGCTTAAAGCCGGAAAATCCACCGGACGGGTAACAAATCCTGCGGCCCCCATATTAATGGCAGTATGAAACAGGTGCTCCATCCGGTTGCCGAGCACCAGCATGACCCGTAACGTCGGAAACATTTCCAGCAATGAAGCAAAGGTCTCCATCCCTTCAACCGGATCCATAACATTTAATAAAGCCAGATCTGGCTGCTCTTGTATAAATGCCTGCCGGTCCGGAACCTGGTGCAAATAAATAACCCGGTATCCGTCACCATGAAGCCGCCATCTGGCAAGTTTCAGCTTGCCGCCAATATCTATGATGGCTATGGTTTCCTTTTTTTCTGCCGGTGCATTACCGGTGTAATTTAAGCCTTGCTGTAACAAGCTGCAACACCCCCGGGTCACTTGTAAACATGAATTGTGTCAGGTTTTATGAACATACTATCAAGTTATATGAACATACTATCAAGTTATATATGCATACTTAATAGTAAATATTCTATATTCGCCATCCCCTTTCGATGTTCCTGCTAAAATATTCAAAATTTACTAATAATTTTTCTTCTACTGTTTTTTCCACATAATGCAATAGGTTTTTGATATAATACAGGTATACTTTTAAGACAGGCGGGATTACCTGTGCGCAATAATAACCGACTAAAACTGATATGCTTCCTGTTGCCGCTTTTGTTTTCATTTCTGCTGGCTGGCTGCGCTGTTATGCCGGGGCTGCCCAAAACACAAGTGGCAACAGCTTCCAAGGTTCTTGATGCCAACGGCCAGGTGATTACTACCCTGTTCCGGGAAAATCGGGTGCAGGTCCCAATTGAGCAAATTCCTGTGATTACCCGAAATTCGTTTATTGCTGTGGAAGATGCCCGTTTTTATAAGCACTATGGGCTCAGCCTGACCAGTATTGCCAGGGCCATGCTAAAGAATATCAGAGCCGGTAAGATTGTCGAGGGCGGCAGCACCATTACTCAGCAAACGGCTAAAAACCTTTATCTTTCCAGGGAAAAAACTTTTCCGCGCAAGTTTAAAGAAGCTTTGCTGGCACTGCAGTTAGAACGCAAATATTCCAAAGAGCAAATTTTGGAAATGTATCTGAATCAGATTTATTTTGGTGCCGGCGCTTACGGCATTGAGGTGGCAGCTCAAACATACTTTGGCAAGCCAGCCCGGGAACTGAACCTGGCAGAAAGCGCTATGCTGGCCGGCCTGCCTAAGGCACCTAATACATATTCACCGTTTCAAAACTGGGAGGGGGCCAAAAACCGGCAAAAAATTGTTCTCAACCGGATGGCGGAGCTGGGCATGATTGCGCAGAAGGAAGCGGAGCAAGCCTATGCCGAAAGACTGGTCCTCTCTTCGGCCGGGAAAAGCGAGAGTAAAGCCGCTTATTTTATTGACGAAGTAGTCAAATATGTCACATCTAAGTATGAAAATGGTGCCCACCTGCTTTTTACCGGCGGGTTAACTATTGAGACCACCCTGAACCTGGACATGCAAAAAGCGGCGGAAACCGCTTTTTCGGCAGGTCTGACCGGCCGGGCAGCGCAACTAAACGGCGCTCTGGTGGCAATGGACCCGACTAACGGGTATATCCGGGCGCTGGTGGGCGGCCGGGATTTCTCGCGCTCCAAATTTAACCGGGCATCTATGGCCAAACGTCAACCGGGTTCAGCCTTTAAGCCTTTTCTGTATACGGCGGCCATTGATATGGGGTATACTGCCGGCACAGCCCTAACCTGCGAACCGGCAACATTTCCAGTTACCGGCGGGGCGCCTTACCAACCGACAGATTACGGTAACCCGCCTTATCATAACCGACCTTTTACTCTGAAGGAAGCGCTGGCAATTTCCGATAATGTTGTAGCCGTAAAGCTGGGGAACGAAATCAAACCTGCCAGCATAATTGACTACGCCCAAAAAATGGGGATTGAAAGCGACTTACGGCCCTTTCTTTCAATTTCACTGGGCACCTCAGAAGTATCACCGTTGGAGCTCAATCAGGGTTATGCCGCCCTGGCCAATGGCGGAAAAAAAGTCAAGCCCCTGTTTGTTTTGAAAATCAAGGACAGGGAAGGCCGGGTACTGGAAGAGAATAAACCGGAAATCACACCTGTACTGGATCCCAAAACTGCATTTATTGTCACCGACATGATGCGGTCAGTATTAGCCCCGGGCGGCACCGCAGCGAGCGTAGCCGGGATTGTAAACCGCCCGGCCGCCGGTAAAACCGGTACTACCCAGGAATACCGGGACGCCTGGTTTGCCGGATTTACCCCGGACTTGGTGGCTACTGTGTTTATCGGTTATGACGACCCCCGTAAATCAGTAGGCGCTTCGGGGGGCAGGATAGCCGCCCCCATCTGGGCGCGTTTTATTGCCGCTGCGCTGAAAGAACTGCCGGCCCGGGATTTTCAGGTGCCGGAGGGCATTGTCCGGGTAAATATTTGCGCTGATTCCGGGTTACTGGCTACTCCTTATTCCCCTAACGTTATTAATGCTGCTTTTGTATCCGGTACGGAGCCAACCCAAAGCTGTGGTTTGCATGATTATTCCAATACCCCGGAACAGCGTGAAACCGGGGAAATGCCCACCCCCGGCGTGGAGCAGGCGCCCCGGTACTTTGAATGGCTGGAACGCTGGCGGGCAAACGACTAACCGGTTGCGTCATGGTTTAACAGGTTACATCGTTGTTTGACCACCATTGGTCTCAATGACTTTCAGGATTCGCTCTTCCTCCCCGGTTACGGCATTTATATAAATGATAAACGGGTCATTATTCAGGGTTCCTTTTATTTCATAGCAAAGTACTTCTTGTAAAGTTTCCAGCGGAATCAAGGTTAAAGCAGTTTTATTGACCTGCAGCCGCGGATTTACCGCCCGCCGGGCCTCATTTGCGGTTATTTGAGGTTTGGGCAGTTTTCTAACCGTATGTGACATAAGATAGCCCAAAGCCTCATAGCCAACAATCTCACCGTTATCCAAGGCCACTTTAATTTTAATTAGGTCAGAGTAAACCAGCACTTTGTCCTGTTTATAGGCGAAGGAAATCACAACCGTATTATTCCGCTGAGCCAGCGCATATGTTGCTTCCATATCGACCTTACCGTGCTTGGCCAGAAATTGGCCCGCTTTTTGAGTCGCTTCAGTTGATGACAGGGTAGCGCTGCCCACCGTACGTGGATTTAACATCCAAATAACGTGGCCGCCTTTGCGGCTGATGTCCAGCACTACCTCTTCCCCCTGCCCGCCAGCCGGGCGTAGATGGACCCGAAAAGCCGGGATAATACCATTAACCTTTGATGTTCTGTCCACAATATGCTTTTTTGGGGTGCTGCCGCCTACAAAGTCCAAGGCTATCAACCCGGCATCGGCGGCTGTGATTTGCCGGCCGGTCAGTCCCAGGGGCTGACGGCGCTTAATGTGATCAGAGAAGGGGCCGTCATAGATTAGGGTGGGATACTCCTGCATCCGCTTGTCCACCTGGGTAAATCTTTCCGCCGCTAGTTGTTTGTTGGCTCTGTTTAGCCTGCCACGGGCCTCCCCGCCAATTTCGCGCCAGGTTAACCGGCCGTCATTGACCTCGGTTTGAATTTGCTGCAATTCCGAGCCAAGTACGCCCGCTTCCGTATGCAGCCGGGCCAGCTTGTTCCATTCGCTATTTTTAACCGGTATCCCGCGGGCATTTTGCTTGGCCAGAGAGAAAGCATAATCCCCTGCCTGTTGAATAAACTTGGCTGTCCGCCCTAGGGTAGCATGACTAATCGGCAATGTCCCCAGGTCTTCCTGGGCGGCATTGGCCTGCTGCCAAAGATCGGAAAAGAGCAGTATGTTCTGCCGGGGCGAATTTGCCACCATCCCCTTGGCCATCATTACCTCCATGTTTTCCACATGGTCCACCATTTCAAAAAAAGCCTTCTGATTCCGGTTGGCCAAATGAGTTTGCAGCAGCTTTTTTTGTAAATACTGGCTGTAACCCAAATATCCAATACCCACCGTCATTACGGCCAACACAATTGTCACCACTTGCCACGGTCTTTTCAAGGGATTCCCTCCTATGCTTTATCTGGCAAAAACATGTTTGCCGATGGTAGTAATAATTTGCCGGGACCAGATCCAGGGAGTGACCGGCTTGGACGGGTTCCAGAAGAACACCGCCCCGCCGGTGGGGTCCCACCCGTTCATAGCATCCTGGGCTGCCCGCAGGCTGGATTCAAAAGGCGCTTGATTGGCGGTGCCGTTAGAAACAGATTCAAAAGCACCCGGCTGGTAGATTACGCCGGCCAGGGTATTGGGAAACTGCGAGCTGGCTACCCGGTTCAAGATTACGGCACCGACCGCTACCTGTCCGGTATATGATTCTGACCCCGCCTCAGCGGTGATCAGCCGTGCCAGCAGGGTAACATCATCCCGTGCGGATACGCCCCGGGAGGGCTGATAAGTCACCGGGCGGGGCTTGCCGCCTATCCCAAGAGCGCTCCACGTGCCCGGCCCGACTACACCATCCGCCGAAATCCCGTTTTTGCGCTGAAACTCTTTTACGGCTGCAGCCGTACTGGCGCCAAAGTTTCCGTCTACAACCCCTTTGTAATATCCCCACTGTTTAAGTTTGGTCTGCAGGTTAATAACGTCCTTGCCTGTTGAACCCCAGTAAAGATTAGGCGGCTGGGCCAACAGAACCCGCGCAGCGCTTAATGAAATCAGGAACGCCAAAATTACGGTAATCATCAGGAGCATTTTTTTTTGTTTCATGTCTACCTTCCTTTCTGCGGTGATACTGTTATTTTTAACCTAACCGGGTGTTTTATACTACTGACTTGCACTGAACCATGATAAAATGCGGGGTGCCACTATGAAAAATTTAATTGAAGAGTATATTGCTGGCCGGGCAGCCCAGGCCCCTGGCCTATACCGCCGCCCTTTGACCGGATACGCCGCAGCGGATGACGAAATGTTTACCCGGTTCAAGGCCGTAGTAGACGAACGGCACCTGCTGCCGGCAGATTTACTGCCGGGGGCCAAAACCGTCTTGGCTTTTTTTCTGCCCTACAAAAAAGAAATCAGCCTGGCCAACCGACCAGGCACTGTTGCCGCCAGGTCATGGGCAGAAGCCTACCACTTCACCAACATTTTGATTGATGAAATCTGCCAGGGGTTAAACAGCTTGCTGGTCAGGCATGGCATTAAATGCGCCTGGCTGCTGCCGACTTATGAATTTGATAATGAGCGGCTTACCGCGCAATGGTCACATAAGCATGTGGCATATGCCTGCGGCCTGGGCAGTTTTGGCCAAAATCATTTGCTAATTACTGCCAAAGGCTGTGCCGGCAGGTTCGGGACAATGATTTTGGATGTTGCCCTTAAGCCCGATGCCAGGCCTGATATTACCCACACCTGTGCGGCAGATAGCGGCTGTAGTTACTGCCGCACAATTTGCCCGGAACAAGCCCTGACGCCGGAAGGATTGAACCGGCACCGGTGTTACAAAAGGTGCCTGGAAAATGATCGGTTGTTTGCGGATCTTGATTGTGTGGAGGTTTGCGGTAAATGCGCGACCGGGCCGTGCGCATATATAGAATGACGCAAAAGCGCTCCGGGGTTTAGTCCCCGGAGCGCTTTTTTTCAGATGTACCGCTAGCTTTGATAAAAATATATAGCCCGGCTAGTATTATAGCTGCCGATAGAAGTTGCCGGGCGCTGGGGTTTTCCCCCAAGAAAACTGTCGCCCAGATAATCGCCCCGACCGGTTCACCCAATACACCAACGGCGATTACAGAAGCCTGCACGTAACGTAAGGCCCAATTAAACACTGTATGCCCCAGAACAGTACAGACAACTGCCAGTGCCAAAAACAACAGCCATTCCCGGGCCGCGTAGGGATAAAAGGATTGACCGGTAATACCGGCTACCAGCCCCAGCACAAGGCTGCTGCTGCCATACGTAAGAAAGGTATAAACAGACAAACTGATTTTCGTCCGCAGCGCCCGCCCGATAATCAGATACCCGGAAACCGCTACAGCACCTGTAAGGGCCAAAAAGTCACCAAACAAGGCTTTACCGCCGTACTGAAAATCAGCGGCCCCGATTATAATACTGCCGAACAATGCAATAGCGCCACCGATTAATGCCTTAACGCCGATTTTTTCCTTATACAAAAAGAAAGAGCCAAGCACTACAAAAATCGGCTGGGTGGTCACCAGCACCACTGAGCTGGCAATGCTGGTATACTGCAACGATGTAAACCAGGTAATGAAATGCAAGGCCAGAAAAACACCGCTTAACATCGCCAGCAAGGCGTCCCGCCTGGAGACTTGCCGTAGCCCCGATATTTTTCCTGACCAGCCCAACGGTAATAATATCAAAAATGTCAGCAACAAACGATAAAAGGCAATTATAAACGGATGAGCAGTGGACAGCTTGACAAACAGCGAGGAAAAAGAAACTGCCACTACCCCGAGAAAGACTGCCAGATAAGGATTAACTTTAGGCTGCTGCATATGCCTGTTAAGCCGTTCCCAGGTATGCTTCCCTGACCATATCATTATGGCGCAGGTTTTCTGCCGTATCATTTAAAATAATACTGCCGGAAACGATGACATATCCCCGGCTGGCAATCTGTAAAGCCTGGTTGGCGTTTTGCTCCACCAGCAAAATAGTCGTGCCTTGATGATTGAGCTCTTTAACAATTTCAAAAATCTGCTCTACCAGCAGGGGAGCCAGCCCCATGGACGGCTCGTCCAGCAGCAAAATTCTGGGCCGCATCATCAATGCCCGGCCAATAGCCAGCATTTGCTGCTCACCGCCGCTTAATGTGCCGCCTTTCTGACTAAGACGCTCTTTAAGCCGGGGAAACAATTCCATAACCCTGGCCATGGTTTCTTTAAACTGCTGTTTGTCATTAGAAACGTAAGCACCCATTTCCAGGTTCTCCAAAACAGTCATGCGGGGAAATATGCGACGCCCCTCCGGTACATGCCCAATGCCTTTTTGAACAATAAGATGAGACGGCAGTTTTTCAATAGCTTCCCCGGCAAACTGAATGGATCCCTTGCCGGCCTGTACTAAACCGGAAATAGTCTTTAAGGTCGTTGACTTTCCTGCGCCATTTGATCCGATAAGTGTTACGATTTCACCCTCGTTAACAGTCAACGAAATGCCCCGTAGAGCTTCTATGGCCCCGTAACCGGCGTAGACATCATCAAGTTTTAAAAGCGCCAAGTTACGCCCCCCTCTCTTCGATTTCTGCGGCACCACGGCCCAGATAAGCCTCGATAACCTTGGGGTCTTTGCTAACCTGCTCGGGAGAACCGCTGGCAATGTTAACCCCGTAATCCAAGACGGTTACAGTATCGGAAACCCCCATAACCAGGTGGATGTCGTGCTCAATCAGCAAAATACTGAGTCCCTTATCATCCCTGATATGTTTGATAAAATCCTTCATTTCCACTGTTTCTTTGGGGTTCATGCCGGCCGCGGGTTCATCCAGCAGCAGAATTTTGGGCTGGCTGGCCAGCGCCCGGGCAATTTCCAGCTTGCGCTGTTCTCCGTATGGCAGGTTCTTGGCAATTTCATTTTCTTTGCCGGCTAAACCTACATAGGCCAGAAGATCGTATGCTCTTTTCAGGGCATCACGCTCTTCCCGTCTGACCTGGGGGGTTTTTAACACAATACTGAACAAATTTTCTTTTAGTTTGGTATGCATGCCTACCAATACATTTTCGACAACTGTCAGGTTGGCAAACAAACGGATATTCTGAAAGGTCCGCTTAATCCCCTGCGTGGCAATTTGTTCAGGCTTTAACCCCAGCAGGCTTTTTCCGTTAAAAGTAAGACTGCCCTCCTCAGGCTGGTAAATACCGGTAATCACATTAAAAAAAGTTGTTTTACCGGCACCGTTGGGCCCGATAATACTGGCAATCTGACCCTGTTCCAAGGCAAAGTCCACTTGATTAACGGCCGTTAGCCCGCCAAACCGTTTAGTTATACCTTTAGCTGCCAATATAGTCATTGTCTAGCCCTCCCCCTTTACAACGGGATGGTCTGCGGCAGTTTCTTCTTCCGGCAGCTTCATCTCCCGACGTTTAGCCGGAATTAAACCCTGGGGACGAAAAATCATCATGACCACCAGAATCAAGCCAAAAATTAAGCGCTCAAACTTTGCCGGCTCCAACTGCGTAGGAATATTCAGGATACCGCTGTCCCGCAACTGGGCTATGAATTCGGAAAAAGATTTTAGCACCTGCGCCTGCAGCATAACGACTGCCGTTGCACCCAAAATAGCACCGGGAATACTGCCCATGCCGCCTAAGATAACCATGGCTAATACACCGATAGACTCCATAAAACCAAAACTGGAAGGGTCAATAAAGGTTTGTTTAGCGGCAAAGATAACTCCCATCACGCCGGCAAAGGAGGCACCAATGGCAAAAGCCATCAATTTGGTGCGTAAAAGGGGTATGCCCATGGCCCGGGCCGCCACTTCATCTTCCCGGATAGCTGCCCAAGCCCGGCCAATCCTGGAATGCTCCAACCGGCGGGTAACGAAAATAACAAAGAAAACAACGGCCATAACAATGAAGTAGTAATGAATGGATTGATTCAGGGTATATCCAAATATTTCGGGAGGCTGAATGGGAGTTATCCCCTTAGGCCCGTTGGTAATGTTCACCGGTTTATCCAAGTTGTTCAATACAATCCGGATAATTTCACCGAAGCCCAGGGTCACAATAGCCAGATAGTCTCCTCTCAGCCGCAACGCCGGCAGCCCAAGAAGAATACCGGTAATGCCAGCCGCCACCAGACTTAAAGGTAAAAATAGCCAAAACCACTCCCCGGCCAAGGGAAATCCGGCAACAGACGCCGGGATAAAATTGGCCGCCTGACCGGAGGCAAAGATAGCATAAAGATAAGCACCCGTGGCATAAAAGGCCACATAGCCTAAATCCAGCAGGCCGGCAAAGCCCACCACTATATTCAACCCAAGCGCCAGCGCCGCATAAATACCCACCTGGGTGGCCACATCCATATAGTATTGGTTATAGGAACCGATAATTGGCATCAGAATAAGTGTGCCGATACAAACGAAAAAAACTCTCGCTTTGGGAGATATAGGCAAATAATAGACCAAAAGCAAAGAACCGGTAAATAAGAGAAAGGTAAACAAAGAATTAGGGATAAAAATTACAGCGAGCGCCGAACCGCCCATAGCTAACAATGCCACAAAATAACTTATCCAGTTTTTTTCTAGTAATTTTTTTATTTTTTCCATCGCGGCTCCTCCTAAACCTTCTCCCGGACTACTTCACCAAGCAATCCGGAGGGTTTGAAAATCAGCACGGCGATCAGGATTACAAAAGCAAAGACATCCTTGTATTCCGCCCCCATGGCGCCTCCAGTGATGGTGGACAAATAAGCTGAACCTAGGGATTCAATAACCCCGAGCAGTATACCGCCTAGCATAGCGCCGGGGATATTGCCAATGCCGCCAAAAACCGCGGCAGTAAAAGCTTTCAGCCCCAGAATAAAGCCGATATACGGATGAATTAACGAGTACTGCATGCCAAAAAGCACGCCGGCCGCGCCGCCCAATGCCGGACCGATAAAAAATGTCAGGGATATGACCGCATTGACATTGACCCCCATCAGACTTGCTGTTGTCGGGTCCTGGGCAACTGCCCGGAGTGCCCTGCCCATTTTGCTTTTTTGCACAAAAGCAGTCAAAGCAATCATCATGCCAAGAGCTGTGACCATAACAATCAAGGTTTTAACCGGCAAATTAATGTTTTGGGTTATTTGAATATTATGAGTAAACAATGTCGGGTAATTAAGATAAAAAGCATTACGCCACAGGCCCTCCACCAGACGGACGGAATCCTGCAGAATAAAAGAGACCCCAATGGCCGAGATAAGCGGGACCAGTTTACCCACATTCCTTAATGGCCGGTAAGCAACTCTTTCAATGCCCATACCCAGCAGGCCGCTTAAAACCGCACCGACAAGCAGGGCAATTAATAATGCCAGCAGGCCGGGCATTTGCCCCAAGAGCCCCGTAAGCTGTAATAACAAAAGGGTCTCTGCCCCTACAAAGGCCCCGAACATAAAGATTTCACTGTGCGCAAAATTAATAAACTCCAGTATACCGTACACCATGGTATAGCCCAAAGCTACCACCGCGTAAACGAAACCGAGGGTCAGCCCATCTATAATAACTTGGGGCAGTATTGCCAAGAACTCTTCCACTTCCCAGACCCCTTTCAGCAGTATCTTTTCCAACGCAGTAATAGGGCGGACCAAGGACCCGCCCCAAACTGCACAATTTCAAAATCTTATGCTTACTGCTCACCAACTAAATCGCCGGGATAAGAATCTTTCTTAAATTCAAAGATGTAAACCTTAGCGTTTTTGTTGTCGCCTTTTTCGTCAAAGGAAACGGTTGTTACAATACCCTTAAGGTCCTGAGTCTTGCGGATTTCCTGGGCAACTTGTTCACGGGTCGGCAGCTTGTTGCCATTTGCCTTAATTGCGTTTTCAATGCCTTTTATAGATACAAGCGCAGCATCATAGCCATAAGCTGAATAACCCTCAACACCCTTGCCAAACTTCTCTTTATACTTAGCGGCCCAAGCCTTGCCTTCATCAGTGGTAATCGGCGCGGCAGCCGTTGTATACATCATGCCGATAACACTCTTACCACCGGCAATTTTGACGATTTCGGAGTTGTCCAGACCGTCACCGCCCATGAATTTGGCAGTAATTCCTTTATCCCGAGACTGTTTATACAGTACGCCAGCCTCCGGATACATACCGCCAAAATAAATCAGGTCAGGCTTAAGAGCGCCTAATCTGGTCAATACTGCACTGAAATCAACCTCACCGGCAGTAATGCCTTCATAACCGGCAACAGTAATGCCGATTTTTTCGGCTTCTTTTTTGAATTCATCAGCCAATCCCTGACCATAAGCGGTCTTGTCATGGATAACAAACACGGATTTCACACCCAGTTTATCTTTGGCAAACTGAGCACCGGCAGGACCCTGCTTATCGTCCCGGGTACAGATCCGGTTGACTACCGGCAAGTTCCGGTCAGTTACGGCCGGGTTAGTGTTAGCCGGGGATACCATGGCCAGACTGCCTTTGTTGTATTCTTCAGATGAGGGGATAGCAACCCCGGAATTAAGATGACCAACTACTGCCATAACAGCCTTGTCAGCAAGCAGTTTCTTGGCAATGGTAACACCCATTTTGGGGTCGGCCTGATCATCCTGGGGAGCCAGTTCCAGTTCAAAGCCAAGAGCCTTAAAGGCTTCTTTGTGTTCTTCCACAGCCATTTGGGCGCCTAATTTAATCGACTCGCCCATAGCGGCCTGAGAACCGGACAACGGACTTGAAGTGGCAACTTTAATCACGTTGCCGGAAGCGGCTTCTTCCTTCTTATCCCCTTCGCCCTGAGTGGTTTTTGCCCCGCCACAGCCGGCCACTACCAAGGCCATGACCAGGAGCAAAACCGTGCTTACCAAATACTTTTTCATCAAACATCCTCCTTCAAATTGTGTTCATATGTATAAATTTCTTTTTATTTCTACGTCTTGCAACCACTCCCTTCATGTTAATTCTTATAAATATAACAAAGCTATTATTGTTTTTTAGATACATAAAAGCCTGGTGTATACCTAACCGGTATATTCCAGGCTTCATTGCCCTTAATCCAGTCCTAGTATTGCAGTGCGTAATATTTCAAGATAAGTTTCTAACAACCTTCAGGTAATAATCAACAATTAATTTATTGTTTTGTAAAAACTACTTGTAAATTAGGTTAAAAAAAAGATTCGCTATTTCCTCAAAAAATCCTGCTCGATATAAATTAATTACAAAATTATTGTGGTAACCGTGTATTTGTTTCTATATTAGGAACTTCGCCAATCCGGGCTGGCCGGTGTATGCCAAAATACAGAGCAATAAGGCGAATTGATAAGGTTGTGCCAAAACAAATATACAATGGTATCATACCTGGCCAAAAATCCCGGGCGTAAACAAGGGTAATTGCCCCGATGGCAGATGCCGTTGCATAAACTTCTTTTTTGAAAATCAATGGTATTTCCTGCGCAAATAAGTCCCGCACAACGCCGCCGCCGGCCCCGGTAATCACTCCTATAGTGATAGCAATAAACGTAGAAGATACGTTTTGCTGTAACGCAATATTGGCACCGACGGCAGTAAATACACCCAGACCGATGGCATCAAAAAACAATATGGCATTTGGCCACCGGGAAAACTTGCCGGGAAAAAACATTACCAATAATGCCGCAGCAGCACCGACAAGAATGTATACCGGCTGTCTGAAAGCTACCGGTGGCGTATAACCTATCAGGATATCGCGCATAATCCCGCCGCCAAGGGCTGTTGCTATCGCTAGTACAATTATTCCGAAAAAGTCCAACTGTTTTCTTACTCCAAGTAAAGCTCCGGATATAGCAGCGGCAATTATGCCAACAAAAAGAAAAATATTCAATAACAGCATTGTTATCACTTCCTTTGCGGTTCTCGCCTGCTAAGCACCTTATCTTTTACCCACATCGTAAGGCTCTCCGGCCGCCTTTGGGCCGGCAGCATTCTTCGAAAACAAAATCAAAGCAATTATAGTCACAACATATGGAAAAGTATTAAACAGGATATTTGGCATTTTATCGAGCCCTTCGAACAGCTTAGACATATCTGCCACAGTCTTGGCAAAGCCAAAAAACAGGGCTGCACCCAATACTCCCCACGGGTTCCATTTGCCGAATATTAATGCCGCCAGGGCCAGGAATCCCAAGCCACTGTAAATCAACGGAGAGAATTCACCCGAATAGGTCGTAATCACAATACCACCACCCAGGCCGGCCAATACACCGGATAAGACTACCCCGACCAGCCTCATCCGAAAAACACTGACCCCCATTGAATCCGCTGCGTGGGGGTTTTCGCCGCAGGCTCTCAGCCTGAGGCCAAAAGGACGCTGATATAATAGATACCAGCTCAACACTACAATCAGAAAAACCAATAAAGTCGTTATATATGCATTTTTAAATAACAGTGGGCCGATTAAAGGGATTCCCGCTAAAACCGGTACATCCTGTTTAATGAAACCCTTGATAATCTGGATATTTGCGCTGCCATGCAAAACCCTGGCCAGATAGACGGTTAAGGCGGCGGAAAGAATGTTAATGGCCGTACCGCTGATGACCTGGTCGGCTTTCATGGTTATACTGGCAAAAGCATGCAGCAGCGAAAAAATACCCCCAGCAATTGCTGCTACCAGAATACCCAGCCATACCGCCCCATCCCCCAACTGACCAAAGGTTTTGGAAATAACCAGCGCCGAAGCAAAGGCGCCCACGCCCATCAGGCCCTCAAGTCCAATATTAACGATACCGCTACGCTCGCTAAACAAACCACCTATAGCAATAATAAGCAGAGGAGCGGTATAGGCAAGTGCCAGCGGCACAACACTGGCAATGATATCCCACATTATTTTTCACCCTCCTCCTTATTTAAGCTTTTCTCCAGTTTTTGCAGCCATAATTTAAAAATCAGGTGCGCTGCCGCGAAAAAGATGATAATGCCATTTATGATTGGTACCAATTCATTAGGGACTTCTGTCGAAGACTGCATAAAAAGTTTACCGGCATGCATAAACCCGAATAGAAAAGCGGCCAACAAAGCACCAAAGGGATTATTCAGCCCCACCAGCGCAACGGCAATGCCATCAAAGCCCTGGGAAGGCAGCATGCCAATTTTTATATTATCTGTATAGCCCAGGAAAAAAATGGCACCGGCCAGACCGGCAAGCGCGCCGGCAATCATCATGGAAAGCACCATGTTCCGCCCGACTTTTATTCCGGCGTATTCTGCTGCATGCGGGTTAAAACCCACCGCTTTTAGCTCATAGCCAAAAGTGGTTTTATCTAAAATCCACCAGACGATAACGACTGCCAATAAAGCTAAAAGCAGTCCTGTATTGACATTAGAGCCCTCAAAAAAGTTGGTTAACCATTCTGTGCGCAAGGAAGCGGTGAGCTTGATGGATTTGGATTCGGTATTGAAGTGCCCGGGAATTAACGCCGGCACAAAATAATAGACACTCCATAGCGCAATCCAGTTCATCATGATAGTTGTAACAACTTCGTGAATTCGATATCTGGCCTTCAGCAAACCGGGCAAAAACGCCCAAACAGCCCCGGTGGCAACGGCAGCAATAACTGCCAGCGGTAAATGAATAAATGCCGGCAGGGTAAAAGTTACACCGATATACACGGCAACAAAGCCACCCATTAACATTTGACCCGCCACCCCGATATTAAAAAGGCCGGTCCGAAAAGCAAAAGCTACCGATAACCCGGTCAGAATCAATGTAGTCATGGACAGCAGCGTATCGCCAAAACGCTTTACATCGCCCAATAGCCCGGCACCTTTTAGAAGAGCTGTGTATGCTTCCAGCGGATTATGCCCGGTGAAAAGCATTACCAGGGCACCAATAAAAAATCCTAAGGCAACGGAAATGAAGGGCACCACTATTTTGTACATTCTGTCATTATTAACAAGCTTTAGCCATTTAAGCATGCCGGCTCCTTTCCCCGGCGCCGGACATCATGAGCCCCAGTTCATTCTGATTGGTCTTGGCAGCATCTACTAGCCCTACAATTTCACCTTCATACATAACGGCAATACGGTCCGACATACTCAATATCTCATCCAGTTCGAGAGAAAATAACAAAATAGTTTTTCCGTTGTCCCGCTCCTGAAGAAGCCTTTGGTGGATATACTCCACTGCTCCCACATCCAGTCCCCGGGTTGGCTGAGCAACCACCAGCAACTGAGGGGAGCGGTCAATCTCGCGGGCGATTACAGCTTTCTGCTGGTTGCCTCCCGACATACTCCGGGTCATGGTTTGCCCGCCCTGGCCGGTGCGCACGTCGAATTGCTGGATTAATAACGCCGCATGCTTGTCTATGGCCTCTTTTTTTAATATGCCCCGACTGGAAAAAGGCTCCTGGTAATAAGTCTCCAAAATCAGATTTTCTTTCAGTGTAAAATCCAGCACCAAGCCCCGCCGGTGCCTGTCCTCCGGCACATGCCCGAGTCCTGTTTCATTACGTTTTCTGACCGGCATAGCACTAATATCAATACCATTAAGAATTATCTTGCCGGTACTGAGCTTGCGCAAACCGGTAATAGCTTCGACAAGCTGGCTTTGACCATTCCCGTCTACTCCAGCCACCCCCAGAATTTCACCGGCACGTACCGTGAGATTAATGTTTTTTACCAGGTGCAGGCCGCTCTGATCCCGGACATTCAGGTTTTCAATCCGCAATACTTCGCCGCCCAGATTGGCCGGCTTTGTTTCCAGTTTAAAGTTCACCTTCCGCCCAACCATCAGCTCAGCCATTTTTTCTTCTGTGGTTGATTTGACATCTAGGGTGGCAATGGTTTTGCCTTTACGTATAATGGTGCATCTGTCGGCGACGGCCTTTATTTCTTTTAATTTGTGAGTAATAAGCAAAATGGTTTTGCCTTCACCGGCCATTTTTTTCATAATCCCCATCAATTCCAAGGTTTCGTGCGGGGTCAATACCGCCGTGGGCTCGTCAAATATAAGGATTTCCGCATCCCGGTAAAGCATTTTCAATATTTCCACCCTCTGCTGCATGCCCACCGAAATATCTTCGATTGCCACGTCAGGCGCCACCTTTAACTGATATAAGGCCGATATCTCTGCAATGCGCTTTGCTGCCGTCTGTAAATCAAGCCGCCCGCGCTTAACAGACTCAACCCCAAGAATAATGTTTTCAGTGACGGTAAAATTGTGCACCAGCCTGAAATGCTGATGGACCATGCCGATACCCAGGGCATTGGCAACATTAGGGTTAGTTATCCTGACTTCTTTGCCCCTAACCCTGATGCTTCCCCGTTCAGGCTGATACAAGCCAAAAAGGATAGACATCAGCGTGGACTTGCCCGCCCCGTTTTCACCCAGCAGAGCATGAATTTCCCCCGGTTTAACCTGCAGGCTGATATCATCGTTAGCCACAATACCGGCGAATGCTTTGCGGATATTCAGCATTTCTATGATATATTCCATCATTATGCCCTCCGTTTATCACAGGTTGGCGGTTATTAACAGCCATAACTGCCCAAAAAAAAGGGAAAACATGTCCGTGAATTAACGAACCTGCTTTCCCTTCATCATATTATTATTTCAGAAAAGCATCCAGTTCCTGCTGGGTACCCGGAACTTTAACCTTTTTGTCAATAATCTCTTTTTTGGCTTCATCCACTTTTTTCAGAGTATCCTCAGTTAAGTTGGGGTTCTTCTCCGGCAGGCCAACGCCTTTGTTTTCCAACGACAGAGTAATAACCTCTCCGCCCGGGAACTGGCCCTTCAGCTTGGCATCAATATAATTGTAAGCTGCCACATCAATTCTTTTCATGGCCGAAGTTAGCGTCACAGACTGGCCGTTGGAAATTTTCCCGGCCTCAAATTGGTCTACATCCACACCAATGACGTAAACTTTTTTGCCCTTTTCAGCCCGCTGCTTGGCTTCAGTGAAAACCCCCACTCCAACAGCACCGGAAGCATGAAAGATAATATCCACTCCCTGGTCATACATACCGGCCGCCAAGGTCTGGCCGGCTGCAGTATCGTTAAATGTGCCCTGATAAATATATTTGACAATTTTGGCATTGGTACCGAACTTGGCGTTAGCGTATTTGACCCCGGCCTGGTAGCCCCAGCCAAACCTTTCTACAGGCGGAATCTTCATACCGCCGACAAACCCAAGCTTGCCGGTTTTTGAGGACAGTGCCGCGGCAACACCCGCCAAAAACCCGGACTCATGCTCGGTGAAGAATACAGAAACTACATTATTGTGCTTGACAAATTTGAAATCTCCCTTATGCGGCTGGCCGTCAATCAGTATAAAGGTCGCGTCAGGTTTATTGGCAGCAGCTTCGTTAACCGCTGTCTCAAACTTGAAGCCGGGGGTCACAACTACTTTATAACCGGTATCTACCAGGTCATTGATAGCATTTACATAATCGGTATGCTGTTCACCGGAAGGCTGCAAGTATTTGGTCTGGATAGCGCCGGTGTCCTTTTCATACTTGATAATCCCTTCCCAAGTGCCCTGGTTAAAAGATTTGTCATCAATAGTCCCGGAATCCGTTGTCATACCTACTTTTGTCTTCTCGTTGGCATCCCCGGCAGCGCTCTGCTGAGTTGAGCCGCTCTGCTGAACCGCGCTGTCTTTCTTGCTAGTACAGCCGGCAACGAACAACATGGTAAACACGGTGATGGTTAGTAATGCGACGATAAGTCTTTTCACTATTTAACTCCCCCTCCTATGATTGTAATAGACTCTCGGCATTCGCCGAGTTAGATGGTACAAGGCTTTACTTGAACCA
>CAZWUW010000020.1:0-36117 GCA_964636895.1 uncultured Eubacteriales bacterium | reverse complement strand
GGCATGTCCTGACCAGGAGTTTCCTTTGCTCTGCCTGGTGGTATCGGTTGGGCATACCGATTTGGTTTATAGGGCCGACCACGGAAAGTATCAGATTATCGGGCAGACCAGGGACGATGCCGCCGGTGAAGCCTTTGACAAGGTAGCCAGGGCAATGGACCTGGGTTATCCCGGCGGGCCGCTTATTGACCGGTTGGCAGCTGCCGGCGACTCGGCCGCAGTGCCTTTGCCGCGGGCCTACCTGGGAGAGGACAGTCTGGATTTTAGCTTTAGTGGTCTAAAATCTGCCGTATTGAACTATTTAAACCGGGCCGCTCAAAAAGGAGAAGAAATCGACAAGGCGAACCTGGCGGCCAGTTTTCAGCAAGCGGTGGTGGATGTGCTGGTGGATAAAACCATGGCCGCTGCCGGGCGCTGTAAAGTAAAAAATTTGTTGCTGGCCGGCGGTGTGGCCGCCAATCGGCAACTGCGTAATAAACTGGAAAGTGCGGCGGCTGCGGAAGGCTGCCGGCTCTTTTATCCGCCGGTCATCCTGTGTACGGATAATGCTGCTATGGTAGGCGCTGCCGCTTATTATAAGTATTGCCGGGGGGACTTCGCACCTCTTACTTTAAACGCAGTGCCCGGTTTAAAACTGGGTGAAGATGCATACTAATTTGGATATGAAAAATAGAATAATTTACTAATTTGTGAAATGGAACACTTATTCTGTGGATACGATATCTGTGGATAATGTGCATAACTCTGTTAATAACTTGAAAATCAAGCATTCTGTATGTGGGGGAAAAAAAAGGCGAAGTTAAGGTGGCTTCTGTGCATAATGTGGATAACAGGTGTAATGCCACGAAACACAAGCGTTGTGCTTGTGGAAAACCTTGTGGATAATGCGGTTTTTAGCGGCCGGGGCTTCAATTTTTGCATGTAAAATGGTATCATTAAGGTATCTTTGGAAAATTAACCGGGAAGGTGATTTTTTTGTTGCCGGTACTTTTTAAAATCGGTCCTTATGAGGTTTATGCCTGGGGATTCGCGTTAAGTGTAGCCGTATTAGCCGGTACTTATCTGGCTTACCGGCAGGCGCCGAAAATCGGTATCAAAGCAGATACAATTATTGACCTAGTTATCTGGCTGGTGGTCGGGGGTGTTGTTGGCGCCCGGTTGTTCTATGTTCTTGTTTATGAACCGGGTACCTACCTGAAACAACCCTATTTAGTATTTGCTCTCTGGCAGGGCGGCCTGGTTTATTACGGTGCTTTGATTGGCGGGTTTCTGGCCGGCCTTTGGTTTGTTTGGAAAAAAAATCTGCCCTTTTGGCCGTTGGCCGATGTAGTCGCTCCTCCTTTAGCCCTGGGCTATGGGATTGTACGGCTCGGCTGCTTTGCCAACGGGTGCTGCTACGGCAAACCTACGGATTCGTTTTTGGGAGTGGTATTTCCGCATCTGGATGACCTGCTTCGTCATCCTACCCAGATTTATTCCTCCCTGTTGGGTTTTACCTTGTTTCTGGTGTTATTGGCCATCCAGCGCAAAAAAAGCTTTGACGGCCAGGTATTTTTGCTTTTCCTTATTTTATACGGCATTGGCCGTACGGCTATCGAAGTGTTGCGGGAAAACCTGACGGTCTTTGGACCGGTTACCGTTTCCCAGTTTATCAGCGTGATATTAATTTTGGTTGCCACTGTATTTTACCGGCGCCGCAGACAAGGCTATACATTATGAAACCAGTCCTGGACCAGTTGATGCTGGAATCGGCCCACCGGTCCAACGTCCTGCCGGTCACCTCGGTGTGGAATGTCCGGTGGTTTTCTGCAGTCACCGCCATAAACCGCCGGGCATAGAAATGTCTCAGCTGGCGGACGTGGCTTTTGACCCCCTGGGCCGCGATTTGACCGGCAGGTCTTATCAGGATTTGGCGGAAATAACCGGGACAATGGTTGGATATTTGTTGATATTTTTAATGTATTTGGCAGGAATTTGTCAATTTGCATGGAATATCACCCAAAAAGCATAATCCAGTTTGGTTGCATGCTAATTTTGTTGATGAGGTGAGATAGTTAATATGATGTATGATGAAAAACACGAAGCAATGCCCAGAGAGCAACTACGGGCACTACAGGCGGAGCGCCTCAGAACGACTGCGCAGCGCGTCTATAACAACGTACCTTTCTATAAAAAAGCCTTTGATGAAAAGGGTCTTTGCCCCGGTGATATAAAAACCGCAGATGATCTGCAACACCTGCCCTTTACAGTAAAACAAGACCTTCGGGACAATTATCCTTTTGGTCTTTTTGCTGTGCCGCAATCTGAAGTGGTACGGGTTCATGCCTCTTCCGGGACTACCGGCAAGCCTACTGTGGTTGGCTATACCGCCAATGACATCAATCACTGGGCAGATTTGATTGCCCGTTGTCTGGTCATGGCCGGTGCCACCAAAAATGATGTGGTGCAGGTAGCTTACGGTTACGGTCTTTTCACCGGCGGGCTGGGCGTTCATTATGGCACAGAACGACTGGGGGCCACAGTAGTACCTATTTCCGGCGGCAATACCAGGCGGGAGTTGATGTTGCTAGAAGACTTCGGAACCACTGTTCTTTGTTGCACACCTTCTTATGCCCTGTTTCTGGCTGATGAGATCGAGGCGGCAGGGATTAGGGACCGGCTGCAACTGAAGGTTGGTATTTTTGGAGCCGAGCCATGGTCTTATGCCATGCGTAAAGAACTAGAAAACAGACTGCGCATTGACGCCCTGGATATATACGGCCTCAGTGAAATTATGGGACCCGGCGTATCTATGGAATGCCTGCATAAGAACGGCATGCATATATTCGAGGACTATTTCATACCCGAAATCATTAACCCTGAAACCGGTGAGGTGATGCCTTACGGACAAAAAGGGGAGCTGGTTTTCACCACCATTATGAAGGAAGCCTTTCCGGTAGTCAGATACCGCACCAGGGATATCTGCGTATTGCGTGATGAAGAATGTGTATGCGGACGCAGGTTCGTGCGCATGGAAAAAATCACCGGCCGCACCGACGACATGCTCATTATCCGCGGGGTCAACGTATTTCCTTCCCAGGTGGAAAGCGTGCTGTTGGAAATCGGTGAGACCGAACCCCATTACCAGTTGGTAGTTGACCGCAAAGGTACCCTGGATGAGCTGGAAATTTGGGTGGAAGTTTCCGAAAAGATGTTTTCTGATGAAGTCCGCCGCTTAGAACAACTGGAGAAAAAGCTGGGCCATGAGATCGGCAGCGTGCTGGGGATTAATGGCCGAATTAAACTGGTTGAGCCTGGTACAATCCCCCGCAGTGAAGGGAAAGCCAAGAGGGTAATTGATAAACGCGAATTATAATCAGGAGGAGGGACCATCCATGAAGGTTAAACAGATTTCCGTTTTTTTGGAGAACAAGTCCGGCCGCCTAGCCAGAGTAACTGAGATTTTGGGGCAAAACGACATTAATATCCGGGCCCTGTCCATAGCCGATACTTCCGATTTCGGTATTCTGCGGTTGATTGTTAACAGGCCGGATGATGCGTACAAAGCATTGAAGGAAGGTGGTTTTACAGTCAGTGTCACAGATGTGATAGCTGTTGAGGTAGACGATCATCCGGGCGGTTTATCCAAGGTGTTAAAAGAGCTGGATGCAAAAGGGATCAATATTGAATATCTATATGCTTTTCTTGAAAAGTCTTCTCAGGATGCCCTGGTGGTATTCCGGGTAGAGCAGGTGGAAGATGCCATTAATGTTCTCGGGAATGCCGGCGTCAATGTTTTAAAAGGAGATGAGGTTTACAGCATCTAGGCTTCCGCTGTAATGCCAACAGATTTTCCATTGTAATGCAGCGCAGGTTATGTTATTATTGGGGTATACACCAAACAAAGGGGGAATGCGGTTTGCGCAAAAACCTGCCTCTGTTGGTGCTGGTAGGTATAGTGGTGTTGTTAGGTGGTTATCTGGTCTATAATACGTTTACCCAAGAAGCTAAACCTTTAGTCACCAGAGAAACCAAAACCCCTATGGCGGCAGGACAAAACACGCCGGCAGCGCCTACGCCGGAAAAACCGGCGCCAGGTCAAACCCAGCCACCGGCAGCCAACAATCAGGCCAAGAAATCCGTGGTTCCCGAAACCAATCCCAATCAGGGCGAATTCTTTGTCTACGGGGAAGTAAAAGCTGTAGATATGGAAAAGAAAATCATTACTATCGACCAACACATGGATGATAACAGTGTCAAAATCAGTCCCAATGTGCCGGTTCAGAAAGAAGCCGTAATTCAAAATAAGCAGGAAGACATTGGACTTGCCCAACTTAAACCCGGAGATGCGGTGGGAATTATTTTGACCAGGGAAGGCCAGGCCAGATATATTATTGTTGATTAATCAAACCGCATAGTCATGAACAATGGCGTTCTATAATCTATATTTTGGTTGTACAAAGGCGTTCCAAATATTAATTTGGTGCGCTTTTTTTAATATTATTTTTTGAAAGGGGTTTCTGAAAATGTGTGCCGGCTTATTGCTGCCGTGCGAAAAAGGAACCTATTATAAGTTTTTTTCGTCTATACAATTGAGCTGACCGCCCCGGCGGAAGGAAGACGAGGCCTGGAATTTTGAGAGAGGTGGGATAATTTAGATTTGAAAAAAATTATTCTGGTTTTGGGAGTATTGCTGCTCGGTTTGTTAAGCTCCGGATGTGGCAGGGAAGCCGGCAAATCTGTGTCGCCGCCGGAATCAGCGGCGGCAGCTCAGGCTAAACTTGGCAAACTGGCCTATTTACAAAATGGCGGCCTTTGGGTGAAGGAACTGCCTGACGGCGCTGCCAAAAAACTTGCCGACGGCAGTGCTGTTTTCAATCCCCGCTGGTCGCCGGCCGGCAAATGGCTACTTTTTCAGAAAAAAGAAGAATTATGGGTAACGGATGCGACAAGTGCTAAAAACCGATTAATTGCGTCAAAATATAAAGAAGCGGTCTGGTCGGCCGCAGATGAGGTCATTTTTTACACAACGGATCAGCACGAAGTAATAAAGGCCCGCCCCGAGGGCGGAGAAACCCGCGTGCTGGTGGGCCGGGAGCCGGGGGTGGAGATTGGCCGGATTATTAGTTCCCCGGACGGGCGGTTCATTGCTTTGGAAATCTCCCGGAAGAAAACAGCTAACTCCCGGGAAAACGGGTTATGGCAGGTTGACACTCTTAACGGTAAAACCCGGGTGCTGTACAGTACTCTTGTAAACTACACAGGTGCCAGTTTGGGCCAGGTTCCGTACCTCGCCGGCTGGTCGGTGGACGGGAAAACAGTTTATTTCTGGGCCGGTTCGTCAGCAGCTTCAGTCACTGCGGACGGAGTGCCTTTTTCCGCCCTTAATGCCGAAGACGGCAAGGTTGTACCGTTAGATGGGTCGGAAAAGAATTATTTGGTGCATAGAAACTGGTTTGCGTCTGCCCCCGACCCCTCTTTTGCCGTGGTTATTGCCGGCGGTGGCCGGGAAACCTGGATTGACAAGCAATTGGGGTTGATAGACCTGCGTACGCAAAAAATCACCATGCTTACCGCTAAAGACCAGGCTGTGTCAGATCCGGCCTTCTCGCCGTCCGGGGACAGGCTGGCATATAGTGCCAACCCTGTGGGCCCAGGTTTTAACATTAACCCGGACCGGGATTATAGTGAGGAAGTCCGCAAAATAATGATGCAGCAACGGATTTGGCTGGTTAAGACGAACGGCGGCCGGCCGGAACAGCTCACTAATGACAGTGATTACCGTGATCAGGGCCCGGTCTGGACTGCGAATGGTGATTACCTGCTCTTTATCAGGTCTGACCGGAATAATAAGACCGGGATTTGGATAATGCGCCCGGATGGCAGTGAACTGCGCCAGGTGGCAGAAAATATTTCGCCGGTAGAGGATAGCCTTGGATATTACGGGTATATAGGCGACAGATATTTTGATTATTGGAGTGGGAAGGGCTTGAACAGATAGTTTAAATGAAAATCCTGCCTGGTGGCAGGATTTTCATTTTCCCAGGCTGAATAAGTATTAAAGCATAACGGCAGGCATAATAATGTATGGTGTGTGAATTCAAACAGGGCTGGAGGGATTATATTGGCAAAGGAAATTAGATTTAATTACGCTAACAGTTTGGCTTTTGTAAGTGAACATGAAATCGCTTACCTGCTTCCCCAGGTGCAGGCGGCCCATGAATTGCTGCATACCCAAAAGGGTCCCGGCAGTGATTATCTGGGCTGGGTAGAGCTGCCTGCAAACTATGACCGGACTGAGTTTGCAGCTATAAAGGAAGCGGCTGCTAAGATTAAGGGTAACTCTGATGCCTTGGTCGTAATAGGCATTGGCGGCTCGTATCTGGGGGCCAGGGCGGCTACCGAAATGCTGGCCCACAGCTTCCATAACCTGTTGCCGAAGGAAAAGCGGCCAGGACCGGAAATCTATTTTGTGGGCAATAATATTAGTTCCTCATATATAGCTCATTTGCTGGAATTGTTGGCCGACAAGGATATTTCCGTTAACGTCATTTCCAAGTCTGGCACCACCACTGAACCGGCCATTGCCTTCCGCATATTCAGGGAGCTGCTGGAAAGGAAATACGGCAAGGCAGGTGCAAAGGCTCGCATTTATGCTACTACCGACCGGCAAAAAGGGGCATTGAAAGGCCTGGCTGAAAGGGAGGGTTACCGCACTTTTGTAGTTCCCGATGATGTGGGAGGACGTTTTTCCGTGCTTACGGCAGTAGGGTTACTGCCCATTGCGGTGAGCGGGGTGGATATTGACGGGATAATGTCCGGTGCGACCGCGGCTGCCGGCTTATATGCCGGTCCGGATTTGCAGCATAACCCCTGCTATCAGTATGCTGCCTTGCGCAACGCTCTTTACCGTAAAGGTAAAACCATTGAACTGCTGGTAAACTATGAGCCCGGACTGCACTATTTTGCGGAATGGTGGAAACAGCTTTTCGGCGAAAGTGAGGGCAAAGATGGCAAGGGGATTTTCCCGGCGGCAGTGGATTTCACAACTGACCTGCATTCCATAGGGCAGTATATTCAGGATGGCCGGCGGGATTTATTTGCAACCGTCCTGGCGGTAACGTCACCCCGGGTTGATATGAATATTCCGACAGACCCGGATAATGTGGACGGGCTTAATTTCCTGGCCGGGAAATCCATAGATTTGGTGAATAAACAGGCTATGCGGGGGACTATGCTGGCTCATACCGACGGCGGCGTACCTAATTTGCAGATAGAAGTGCCGGAGCTAAATCCTTATTATTTTGGCCAATTAGTCTATTTCTTTGAAAAAGCCTGTGCTATCAGCGGCTATCTGTTGGGGGTCAATCCTTTTGACCAGCCGGGGGTAGAGGCATATAAGGCTAACATGTTTGCCCTGCTGGGGAAACCGGGTTATGAAGAAAGCAGGCAAAAGCTGGAGGAACGGTTGAAGAACAGCTAAAGTTTTACAGAGATTAAGACGATAATAATTCAGAAGTTTGTTTGTGTATTATTTCACCGATAAATGGCAAACCCGTCGAAAGGCGGGGACGCAAAGCCACGGGTCTAAAGCGGTTACCGCCGCCATGATCGCCGGGTTGCCGAAGAGGAAATACCTATGTTTCCTCGTATTACCTTCGGCTAATTTGGCCGGAGTTTTTTGTTTTTTTAGGAGGGGAGGTGAGAATGATGGCGACACCTGTAGTTTTCCGGAACGTGCTGGCAATATTTATTGGCCTGTATTCCTGGTGGTATTTTTATTCTATGGCCCCGGCTTTCAGCCCGGCCTGGATTGGTGTCATCATTGCCGCCTTTGTTATATCCCTAATGGTGTTGATTATTTCCCAAAATACCGTGCTGGGATTATTATTGGTGATATTGGTATACATAGTATATGGACCCGGTCCGGTATTGTCCGTGCAGCAGGTTCTGCCCCTCGTGGGTGGGCTGGCTGCGGCAAATGCGTTATGGAAAATAATATAGCTGTGTGTTATAATAAATAATGTCTTAGTAAAAATATTCCGGGAGGGTTTTCATGTCAGGGCCATGGCGTACTTTAAAAGAGCTTGTGCAGATTGTGGTTTTGGCGTTTATCCTGTCCTTCGTACTCCGCACTTATATTGTCGAAGCCAGGCAGATTCCGTCAGGATCTATGAAACCAACCCTGCAAATCGGTGATCGTCTGATGGTGGACAAAATTCTCTTTAAGTTTTCCGACCTGCAGCGCGGTGATATTGTTGTTTTTAAGCCAACTCCGGCAGCCAGTATCAATACCGGGGCAGATACATATTTTATCAAACGGATTATTGGTCTCCCGGGGGATGAGGTCTCTGTGGCCGGAGGAAAAGTTTACATTAACGGTCAACCGCTGGATGAACCATATGAAGCAGAGCCGCCGGCTTATGCTTACGGGCCGGAGAAGGTTCCGGACGGGATGCTCTTCGTGATGGGGGACAACCGCAATTACAGTGCCGACAGTCATATTTGGGGCTTTTTGCCGGAAGAAAATGTGAAAGGCAAAGCCTTTGCCCGGTTCTGGCCTTTTAACAGGCTGGGTAAGATTGATAAAGATTAACGATTTTTAACCTCGTTTTAGTGAATAATTAGTACATAGGCTGACGACACAGTCAGTCTTTTTTATGAATAAAAATATAAACGGAGGCTGAAGGATGAAATCCCTGGTACTTGCCGAAAAACCCAGTGTAGCCCGCGAAATTGCCCGGGTGCTGGGCTGTCAAACCAAAAGCAAAGGCTATATGGAAGGTGCCAAATATGTGGTGACCTGGGCGCTGGGCCACCTGGTAACCTTGGCTGAACCGGAAGATTATGATTCCAAATATAAAACCTGGCGGTTGGAAGACCTGCCCATGCTGCCTGGAAAAATGAAACTGAAGGTAATTAAACAAACTTCGCATCAGTTTCATATTATTAAGAATCTGATGAAACGCGGTGATTTAGGTGAACTGATTATTGCCACCGATGCCGGGCGGGAAGGTGAACTGGTGGCCAGGTGGATCATGGAGGAAGGGAAGTGGAAAAAGCCCTTTAAACGGCTCTGGATTTCTTCCCAGACAGATGCGGCCATAAAAGAGGGTTTTGCTAAACTCAAACCTGGTCCCAGCTATAATAATTTGTACGATTCCGCTGTCTGTCGGGCGGAAGCCGACTGGCTCATTGGTCTTAATGTGACCAGGGCGTTGACCACCAAATATAATGCCCAGCTTAATGCCGGCAGGGTGCAAACCCCGACGCTGGCTATTCTTGTCCGGCGGGAAGAGGAAATTAAAAAATTTGTGCCTAAAGATTATTGGACAGTGCGGGCGGATTTCGGGGATTATTTTGGGGACTGGCGGGATGCCGCCAACCAGGGTCGGATATTTGACCAGGCCCGGGCAGAGGCGCTTAAAGCCAAAGTTAAAGGTACCAATGGGCTAATTTGCGACCTGAAGGTGGAAAACAAATCTGAACCGTCTCCTTTGGCTTACGACCTGACGGAGTTGCAGCGTGATGCCAATAAGCGCTTTGGATTCTCGGCCCAAAAAACTTTGTCTACTCTGCAGGGTTTGTACGAAAGGCACAAATTGGTCACTTATCCCCGGACAGATTCCCGTTATCTGACCACCGACCTTGTGCCAACGCTGCCGGGGAGACTAAAGGCGATAGCGATTGGCGAATATTCGGCACTGGTCAGGCCGTTGACGGCCAAAGCCTTGAATATCACCAAGCGGGTGGTTGATGATAGCAAAGTAACGGACCACCACGCCATTATTCCTACGGATCAGTTTGTACGCTATAGCGAATTAGATGCTGATGAGCGGAAAATATATGACCTGATTGTCAGGAGGTTTATAGCCGTTTTTTACCCGCCGGTAAAATATGAACGCATTACTCTTATAACTACAGTGGCCGGTGAAAAATTTTACTCCCGGGGCAAAGTAATTACAGAATGGGGCTGGAAAACAGTTTACGGTAAAGGTTCGGACGATGAACCGGAGGAAAAGGAAGATGCCTTGCCGGAGCAAATCCTGCAATCGCAAAAAAAGGGTGATAGCAAACCGGTAAAAGACTGTAAAGTAATTCCGGCCCAAACCCGGCCGCCGGCCCGATATACAGAAGCGGCCCTGCTTTCTGCCATGGAAAGTCCGGGTAAGTTTATTGCCACCGAAGAATTGCGGGAGGCCGTCAAACAAAGCGGATTGGGCACCCCGGCGACCAGGGCGGAAATTATTGAAAAGTTGATTAATACTGATTATGTGGAACGGCGGGGCAAAGAACTGGTGCCAACTTTCAAGGGCTGCCAGTTAATAGAGCTGGTCAGTGCGGAATTAAGGTCACCGGAGCTGACTGCCAAATGGGAGCAGTCCCTAGCCGAAATAGCCCGGGGTGCAGGCAGCAAAGGGCAGTTTATGGCTGGTATCCGTGATTATACGGTGAAGATAGTCAAGGACGTGACCGTCAGTGCCACGACTTTCAAAGCAGACAATATTTCGCGGGTAAAATGTCCTGACTGCGGGCAATATATGCTTGCGGTAAAAGGTAAGAAAGGTAAAATGCTGGTTTGCCCGGACCGGGCATGTGGCCACCGGCAGGCAGCGGAAGCCCGGCTTTCCAACTTCCGGTGTCCGCAGTGCAAGAAAAAAATGGCTGTTATTGATAAGCAGGGCGGCCAGGCCGTACGCTGCAGCAATTGCGGCTTTACTGAAAAAATGGAAAGTTTTAAGTCGGAAATTCAATCAGCCCGTAACAGCGGCCGGGTCAACAAAAAGATGATTGACACATATAGTGATGGAGAAGCCCTTGGCACAAATCTCGGTGACCTGTTAAAAGCGGCTTTACAAAAAAATGGAGGCGAAGAATAGATTTGAAAAGGTCTGCTATTATTTTGTTCAGCAGCCTGTTTATTGTTATGCTGGGCTTCGGCATTATTATCCCGGTACTGCCGTTTTATGCCAAGAACCTGGGGGCTACTTCCCTGCACCTGGGTTTATTAATGGCTTCATATTCGGTTATGCAGTTTATTTTCGCGCCGGTTTGGGGCACTTTATCCGATCGGTGGGGCCGGAAGCCTATTTTGCTAATAGGTATCGGCGGTTTTGGCCTGTCTTTTTTAGTTTTTGGTTTGGCCAATGATTTATGGGTCTTGTATGCCGCCAGGATAATGGGCGGGATGCTTTCTTCGGCCGCCATGCCGGTTGTTATGGCCATCATCAGCGACACCACCACGGAAGAAGAACGGGCCAAGGGTATGGGCATGACCGGTGCGGCGATGGGTCTGGGGATGATTTTTGGTCCCGCCTTTGGCGGGGTTTTATCTAAGTTTGGTATTCACGTACCGTTTTTGGCGGCTGCCGGCATAGCTTTTGCAACCCTGATATATGCTTTTGTGTTAATGCCGGAAACATTAGATCGCTCACAGCTAATACCTGATCACCGGCGCCTGTCTCTGGCGGCTTCGCTCAAAGGGCCGCTGGCATTTTTAATGCTGCTGGCCTTTACTATCAGTTTTGCCAATGCCGGTCTGGAAGCTGTTTTTGCTTTTTTTGCCAAGGATAGGTTTGGTTTTGGTGCCCCTGAAATGGGGCTGGCCTTTACTGTAATGGGGGTTGCTACCGTTGTATTACAAGGTTTTTTGGTAGGCCGGATTGTTGATATGCTTGGCGAGCAAAAGGTGATTCTGTTTGGACTGGGCATTACTGCCTTGTCTTTTGTGTTGATTACCATGGCTAAAGGTCTCGTTTCGCTAACAGTATATCTGGTATTATCCGGTGTTGGCATGGGTCTGGTGCGGCCAGGTATTAATTCCCTGATATCCAAGCAAGCTGTTGTGGGACAAGGGGAAACCATGGGTACAATGAGCTCTTTTGACAGTTTGGGCCGGGTTTTTGGACCTGTTTATGGCGGGCAGATATATCTTTCACATCATACTTATCCTTTTTTGACGGGGGCATTGATACTGGCGGCTGTCATGCTGGCGGCGCTCCTGAAATTTAATCACCGGGCGACGGAGAGGGTATGAATTCATTATCTCCGCCGCCCTTTTTCAATGATCTTAGGACTGGGTGAATAATAGTTTTTACCCAGTTTTTTTACTTTCTCACTGCCGTCCGCATATTTAACCGTAAGCCATGACCTGACCACGATGCCGTCCTGACCGGGTGCGATTACCTTTTCTGAGCCTGGCGGCAGGTGTGGATTATAACGGTAAACGGTCCAGGTGGGCAGGTGTTTCAGGGTCTGATGGTGCCAGGCAACCCGGGGTGGCAGTTGTCGGCCGTATAATGCCATAGTTAGGGTGTTGCCGGAGGTTTTGGCCCAGAGCAGGACCGGACCGGCCGTGTCATTCCGGAATTTAAAGTCCCGGCTGCCGTAATATACGGTGGCGTCCTGGCCGGGCGGCACATAGGGCACGGTAAGGGAATGGTTATGCCGTTCCACCACCTGCAAATCGCTTAGCCTGATAATATTGTACATTACGGAGGCGATTTTACAGACACCGCCCCCAATAGTTGTAATTACCATGCCTCCCGAATAAGTAGGTCCCTGTCGATAACCCTTGCCAGTTGTATAAGGCCCCAGGGTGCGGTTCTGGGAGAATATCTCACCCGGCTTAATCACCGCACCGGCAAGCATGTCGGAGGCATGTCCCACATTGAACAGTTCACCCGGTAAAGGATCCTTTAGTGTTGCCCGGAAAACCGCCATTCTTATGGGGGTACCTGCTTTAGCCACGGCCTGTTGAAATTCCGGCGTAGCTTCCCAGGGCAGGGTTTCCCAGGCCGTAGTTTCCCAGGGTATGCGCTGGTCATTGTCGGCGGCAAAGCTAGTTAAAGGTGCAAAAAAGCCTGAAAAAAATGTTAAAAAAAATGTAATTGTTAATAGCCAAATTGTAATGAAAGCCTTTTTTTGCCGAAATTTTTGCAAACGCTCCTCTCCTTTGCAACAAATAAGCTCTAAGATATTTTTCCCCTAAATAAGGCCGATTATTAGAAACGCCTGGCCGCAAAACCAAAAATTTTTTTGCGGAAAAGCAATAAGAAATAAACACCAAAAAGGAAATAGAAAATTATAAATTCAGCACCCTGTCGTAGCAGTTGAGATAAAGTGTCTTCCCCGGGCAGGATTCCGTTTATTGTCGGTTCGCTTAATATCGCCGGAATTATTGCGCCCACTGCAGCCAATAAAATTTTTAGCAGCAGACCGAAAAAATTAAGCTGCCGGAAGGCCGGTGTTTTTTTTTTGGCTAACCAGTAAAGTACCAGGCAAGAAGAAACTGCGCTTAGGGCGGTGGCCAGAGAAATTCCCGGCAGACCCAGCAGAGGTACCAGCAGTATCAGATAGACTAAATTTATGGCACTGTTGGCCAAACCATTTAACATAGGGGTCAAAGCATGATGGGCAGCATAAAAAAATCTAAACAGCAGGTCGCGGAAAGCATAAAAAAACAAACCCACGATGTAACCCTGAAAAACCATAGCTGTTATTGCGCTCTGCCTGGCGGTGAAAGCACCCCTTTTAAACATCAGGTCAATTATGGGCTGGGCATTGCAAAAAAGGTATACGGCCAGCGGGATAAGTATAATGATTAAACCGTTGGTGGTTTTTTGGATAATCACCATAGCATGGGGCAGGTCTTTTTTAACAATACTTCTGCTCAATACCGGGTATACAACCATCATTGTATTGGTAATTAACGTTGAGTATACACCCATTAAAACCCGGTAGCCCAGGCTAAGAGTGGTGATGCTGCCGGCACCTAAACGGGAGGCAAAATAATTATCCATGGCTATATTTAGTTGACCCAGAATTGCCAGAAAAGCTACCGGCAGGCTTAAAATAAAATATTTTTTGATTTCCGGACTTATGCTGAGCCGCCAGGTGGGCATTGGTAAACCACGGGCAATGGCTTGGGGAAGCTGTACCGCAAATTGGGCGAAATAACCGATGAGGGTGCCTGCAATCAGGACACGCAAGCCATTGCCAGCATTAGGATTATACATGCTGGTGATAAGGGCCAGATTATAAAATACCCCAATAGCTGACGGAATAAGAAAATTATTGCGGGCCTGCAGAAAAGCCAGGCAATAATAGGTGACAGTTAGGAAAAAGAGATTAGCCAGAAAAATTTTAAGTAAAAAATCTGTCAATTCAAAAGCGGGCCCGCTGAAACCGGATGAGAAAAAAGTAATCAGAAAGCCGGAGTATTTGAAGCCGAGCGCGAAGATTAAAATCGCCAGCAGCAGGTATAGGGAAAACAGGGTGGCTACGAAGCGGCGGTGGCGGTTGGCACGTTCTGCTTCATAGTATATGGGGGCAAAATTTGCGCTTAGGGAATTGCCAAATATATTGAACAGGACTTCCGGGATGAGTAATGCCACCACATATGCATCAGTTACCATGGTGGCGCCAAATCTTGCCGTGATCAGGGCATCACGAAAAAACCCAGTTACTTTGCTGACCAGGGAGATGGCGATTACAGACGAATATATCTTTATCCAGCGCCGTGGAATACCGAACATTCGCTACTCTCCATTGGTTAATGCGTATCTTTAATTTTTATGCGGCCGGTAAATATAATATGAGCAAGCCGGTGCGGGACCGGCTTGGAAAAATTGTCTATAATAAATATTTTTTAACCGGCTCATTTATCAAAAAAATATTTATTGGTCAAATAATCATTCGTTATATATAATTAAGTGTAGTGTTTTCTGCTGGGAGTGGTTTGCATTGATTACAGCGGGTATAGATGTGGGTTCTAGCGCCACCAAGGCGTTACTTTTTGACGGCCGGGTGCTTAATTGGACTATTCTTCCAACCGGTTGGAACCCTAAGGAAGCCGGGGCGGCAACTTATGCGGCCGTTTTGCAAAAGGCCGGCCTTACCAGGCAAGATGTGGCTTTTGTGGTGGGAACCGGCTATGGACGGATTTCCCTGCCGTTTATTAATAAAAAAGTCACAGAAATTACGTGCCATGCCCAGGGGGCGGCGTATCTTTTTCCGGCAACCCGGACTGTCATTGATATCGGCGGTCAGGATAGTAAAGCTATCTCTGTTGCTGAAGGTGGTACTGTTGCTGATTTTGTAATGAATGACAAGTGCGCGGCCGGCACCGGACGTTTTCTCCAGGTAATGACCGGAGTCCTGGACATTGACCTGGATGAGCTGGGACAATTGGCGCGTGCATCTGACCCGGTTACCCTCAATAGCATGTGTACGGTTTTTGCCGAATCCGAAATTATCGGGCTGCTGGCCCAGGGGGTGGCGAAGGGGGCTATTGCAGCAGGGATTATCGGTACCATTGCCAACAGGCTGAAAAGCCTGACCGGGCGCATCCCATACCGGGAGGAGGTTACCTTTGCGGGCGGTGTGGCTAATAATAAAGATATTTGTATATTGCTGAGCAAACAATTGGGGATAAGCTTTAATGTTCCGGAAGAACCGCAGCTTGTTGGGGCTTTAGGCGCTGCGCTGCTGGGACAAAAGCGATAAAAAGACGGGAGGAAGAATCAATGAGACCTGCTATGATGGAACAATTTAGCCAAATGCGGGAAAAGAACATGATTGATATTAAAACAGCCAAAGAACAGGGCCGCAAAGTGGTGGGCATGTACTGCCTGTATTCGCCGGCAGAGGTGGTGGTGGCGGCTGGAGCCATTCCTGTGATGCTTTGCGGAACCAAGCAGGAACCAATTCCGGCGGCGGAAAAAGTGCTGCCCAGGAATTTATGCCCATTAATTAAATCTAGTTACGGGTTTGCCGTTACAGATACCTGTCCATTTCTCCACTTTTCTGATATTTTGATAGCGGAAACCACCTGTGACGGGAAAAAGAAGATGTATGAGCTCTTGGCAGAGTATAAACCGCTGCATTTGTTACAGCTGCCGCAAAAACAGGATACCGGCAACGCCCTGACTTATTGGTACAATGAGGTTAAACAGTTGCGGGACCGGCTGGCCCGGGACTTTGCTGTGCAGATTTCTGATGAGGATTTACGGGCGGCCATAAAATTGCTTAACGCTGAACGGCGGGCGCTAAAAGAACTGCAGGATACGGCTAAGCTTAAGCCGGCGCCGTTGAGTGGTGTGGATATGCTGACAGTTTTGTTTAACCGGGGCTTCAGCGCAGATAAACAAGGGGCCATAGAGATGGTTTACCAACTGATTGATGAAATCAAAGCCAATGCCGCCCGGGGCGAAAGTCCCTTTACAGAAAAGACCCCGCGTATTTTACTGACCGGCGTGCCGGTAGGCCTGGGTTCCGACAAGGTGGTGCGGCTGATTGAAGAATGCGGGGGTAATGTAGTTTGTTTTGAAAGCTGTGGCGCTTACAAAGGTGTATATACTTTAGTTGATGAGGCAAAAGAGCCTTTGCCGGCTATTGCCGAAAAATATCTCAGTACACCATGTTCCTGCATGTCGCCTAACAACGGTCGGTTTGAGCTGGTTAACCGGCTGGCGGAGGAGTTCCGGGTTGACGGTGTAGTTGATTTGACCTGGCAGGGATGCCATACATATAATATTGAATCCCACAGTCTAAAACGTTATTTACAGGAAAAAAGCCGAGTGCCTTTTCTGCAAATTGAGACTGATTACTCAGAATCTGATGTGGAACAGCTGAAAGTGCGTATCGAAGCCTTTTTGGAGATGCTTGGGTAAATTAGTTAACTTGCCATAGCCATTATATGTTATTAAAGGACCGGCCCCGAAAATTATGGGGCCGGTCCTTTTGCATAGAAAATATCAATAGGTTTTATTGTAATTATATATTTTTAATATACAAAAGTGCGTAGTATAGTTATATTAGAGATTTTAACAGTGAAAGGAGTTTAAAAATTGACTAATAAGCAAATTCGCCTTACTAAAATGGTAGAATGTGCGGGTTGAGCGGCCAAAATAGGTCCACAGGACCTGGCGCAAGTATTGCGCCACTTGCCGCCAATCGTTGATCCTAATGTCCTGGTAGGGACCAATACTGCCGATGATGCCGCTGTATATAAAATCAGTGATGAGCTGGCTATTGTCCAGACGGTTGACTTCTTTACCCCGGTGGTAGATGACCCTTATATGTTCGGAATGATTACGGCCGCCAATGCCCTGAGCGATATTTATGCCATGGGCGCCAGGCCTTTGTTTGCCCTGAATATTGCAGCTTTTCCGGCGAAAAAGTTACCTTTAGAGATGCTCGGGGAAATTCTGCGGGGCGGCTCGGACAAGGCCCGTGAAGCCGGGGTAAGTATCATCGGCGGTCATACCATTAGCGACCCTGAGCCAAAGTACGGTATGTCTGTAACCGCGGTGATTCATCCGGATAAAGTAGTCACCAATGCCGGGGCCAGGGTCGGAGATATTTTGGTGCTGACTAAGCCTTTGGGAAGTGGCATTATCACCACGGCTATGAAAAGAGACCTGGTGAGCCAAAAGACAGCGGATACTGCGGTGGAGGTCATGTGCACGTTAAATAAAACCGCCGCTGAGGTGATGGTCGGGGTGGGCGTCAATGCCTGCACCGATATAACCGGCTTCGGATTTCTGGGCCATTTATATGAAATGGTGAAAAGCAGCGGGGTGGGGGCTCAGATTTCTATGGCAAAAGTACCGTTCATTCCGGAAACTCTGGATTTAATTGCGACAGGAGTGGCTCCAGGCGGTAGTTATAAGAATCTGCAGTTTCTACAAGATAAATTGTCACCTCAGAAAGGTATTTCTAAAGATCAACTGCTTATGCTGGCAGATGCTCAAACCCCAGGCGGGCTCTTGATGGCGGTGTCTGCCGACCGAGCGGAGCACCTGATTAATGAACTGAGAGCGGCTGGCGTAGCTACAGTTGCAGTAGTTGGAGAGATTGCTGCTGATTCCGGCGGTAAAATTATTATTGCCTGAGTTATATAAGGAGTGACGAGGATGACTCCTGAATTATTGACCTTGCTGGGAGTAGGCTTGGTGGGTGGATTTTTTTCCGGTTTATTGGGCATCGGGGGTGGGGTCCTGATGGTTCCTTTATTGCTTTATGTACCGCCGCTGCTGGGGATTAAACCTTTTGACATTAAAACCACTACCGGCATCACTATGGTGCAAAGCCTGGCCGGTTCCCTTGCCGGTTTGATTATCCAGCACAAAAATAATTATATTCACCGGCAACTTGCGTTAGCCATGGGGATACCTGCTGTTATCTCCTCCCTGCTGGGGGCGGTGTTGTCCAAACAAATAAGCGGAGCGGCGGTTTATGCTGTTTTCGCCGGTTTGGCCTTAGTGGCGGCAGTGATGATGTTATTGCCGAAAAAAATAACGGAGGAGAATCCTTCGGTAGTGGTAGAGGATATAAATTTTAGCAAGCCCTTAGCTGTCCTGGCGGCGCTCCTGATAGGGCTGGCCGGTGGTATTATCGGGCAGGGCGGCGCTTTTCTAATGATTCCGGTAATGTTGTATTTTTTTAAGATTCCCACCAGATTAGCCTTGGGTAGTTCTGCGGTGGTCGCATTTTTGTCGGCCGGTGCCGGTTTCCTCGGCAAGTGGGGCACCGGCCAGGTGCCGCTGGCAATGGCTGTTACAGTAGCTGTCGGGGCGGTGGTGGGAGCGCAATTGGGCGGTTATGCCGGCAAGCGTATGCAGACCCAAAGTCTCCGGTTCGTACTTGGCTTGCTGCTGGCCGGAACAGCCCTGCGCATGTGGTACGGACTGTCGGAAACAGTTTTTATAGGTCTTAGCTTTGCGCTGTTCTTGTTATGCATCGCCTTTTTAGTTAGGAAATTTCGGCTGCGGAGCAAAAAAGAAACGGTGGCAAATATAGGGCTACAGCAGGGAAGGGATAGCCGACTTGAGACAGTCGACAAATTTCAGACTTAATTTGGAAAGCCGTTTATCTTTGTGGTAAATCAGGTTAATGTCCCGTTCCAGCCGGAAACCGGGGATTTCAACCGCACAAAGAAAACCGGCTTTTAACTCTGCGGTAATGGCGTGTTTTGACACAAAGGAAATGCCCAGGTTAGCTGCCACAGCCTGTTTTACGGCTTCAGCGCTGTTAAACTCCATCAGAGACTGAGGGGTAAGGTTCGCCTGCCGGAGGGCCAATTCCATTATTCGCCGGGTACTGGAACCTTGCTCCCGGATGATGAATACCTCCTTTGCCAAATTGCCCGGGCGGGCTTTTTTTGTTTTGGCCAGCGGATGGGCCGGTGCTGTAATCAGAACCAGTTCGTCTTTGAGCAAATGCTGGATGTGTAATTCTGGTTGGACCGCAAATTCTTCGCCCACTACCCCCAAATCCAGTTGGTTGTTTAACACCGCCGCTACAACTTTTTGCGTATTGGAAATTTCCAGTGTGATAGACGCCTGGGGAAAAGCTTTTTTGAAACTGCCCAGCACGCCGGGCAGTAAATAAATCCCCGGTGTTGTACTGGCCCCTAAGGTCAGGCGGCCCTTATGCAAATTACTCAGTTCCGCCAGGGCAGATTGCGCTTCTTCGACCAGGGTAAATATTTTCCGGGCATAAGTGAAAAGGATTTCCCCGGCTTCTGTCAGGTGAATTTGTTTGCCCAAGCGGTCAAACAAATCAGTTCCTAGTTCTTCTTCAAGTTTTTTGACCAGCAGGGAAACGGTGGGCTGGCTGACAAACAGTTCCTCGGCGGCCCGGGAATAGCTCCGGCATCTGGCAACGGACAGGAAAACCCGTAAATGATGCAAGTTCATTATGCCATCTCCAATCTATTGATAAAAACTATGATTTGTTGCATAACCATATATGTTTATTGTAGTAGTCCGGCTTCCCGGTGTAAACAGGTTTTTTTATTGCTTCCCGGGTGGATGGGATATAATATAAATGTAATTTACGGAAGCGGGGTGCAATATGGCGACTTCGGAAATTATAAAAAAAAGGTATGACCGGACTTCTTTGTTTTACGATGGCATGGATTGGATTATTTCGGATAAGATTAGGGAAAAAGTCATTAAAATGGCTAAAGGAAAAGTTCTTGAAGCTGGGGTCGGCACGGGTAAAAATTTAAAGCTTTACCCACCTGATTATGAAGTTACCGGAATCGATTTTAGTCCGGGCATGTTAAAAAAGGCCAGGGCAAGGATCCGGGGCCTGGAGAATGTAACACTTTTTGAGATGGATGTGCAGCAACTCAGGTTTCCTGATAATTCTTTTGATACGGTTATTGCCACCTGTGTTTTTTGTTCCGTTCCTGACCCGGTAGCCGGTTTCCGGGAGTTAAGGAGGGTGTGCAAACCTGATGGCCGGTTGATTTTTTTGGAGCATGTCAGAAGCAGTAAGAAATTAATGGGACATTTGATGGATGTGTTTAACCCTCTGGTTGTATGGTTAATTGGGGCAAACATAAACCGGGAGACCCTTGAAAACATGAAAAAGGCTGAATTGTATTTGGAACAGGTAGACACGGTCGGGATGGAAATTTTAAAATTAGTTATTGCCAGACCGAATAAGTGAGGTAATTGCAGGATAAAAAATGTGAGGTTTTTGTGATTTTTATAATGTGCCTGTTGACTATGAACAAATCAAGTAGTAATATTAAGATAGATTAAAATCTACCCCTCGGGGGTAGGGTATAAAATATTATGGCGGGTCGGTTTAGCAGGTGCGCAGTATAAACACAACTGTTTGAGTGAGGAGGGAGCAAAGTGGCTGAAAAAAGTCAAGTAGTATTACCGGTACAGGGTATGACTTGTGCCGCGTGCGTAGGGCATGTTGAGAAAGCTTTAAAAAGCCTCACGGGTGTTGTGGAGGCAAAGGTTAATTTAATGGCCGGAAAAGCGGCAGTTGATTTCGAACCGGGCAAGGTAGGTATTCCGGAAATGGTCAAGGCGGTTACTGATATAGGTTTTACGGTGGGTATGGAAGAACTGTCGCTAAAAATTACGGGCATGACTTGCGCCGCCTGTGTAAACAAAGTGGAAAAGGCGATTAAGGCTTTACCTGGCGTTGCCGGGGTGGTGGTAAATCTGGCCACTGAGAGTGTTAGAGTTGAGTATTACTCTGGGACGGTTACGCGAGCTGATATCAAAGCGGTCGTGGAGCGCTTAGGTTATGAAGTCGGGGAACGGACAGACACCCGCTCCGAGTTGGACCGGGAGCGGGAAGCGAGAGATGCCGAGATCCGCAAACAAGCGCGTAATATGTGGCTTACCTGGCCTTTGGGGATTTTAGTCATGATTGGTACCATGCGGCATATGTGGATTTTTGACCGCTTTATTCCGGAATGGCTGGGTAATAACTATACCTTGTGGGCGCTGACTACACCGGTAGTGGTATTGGGCGGCTGGCAGTTCTTTGTGCATAGCTGGCGGGGCCTTAAGCGCGGGGTCACAGATATGAACCTGTTATATGCCACCGGGATTGGTGCATCTTACCTGATAGCGGTTATTAACACCCTTTGGCCCAACGCCGGATTTGGCGGACCGCAGGCCACATTCTACGAATCTGCGGCCTTATTGACTGCATTTATTGTCCTGGGCCGATATATGGAAGCCCTGACCAGAGGCCGGACTTCTGAAGCAATTCGTAAGTTAATGAGCTTGCAGGCCAAGATGGCGCGGGTAATCCGGGCGGGCAAAGAATTAGAGCTGCCGGCGGACGAGGTACAGCTTGGTGATATTGTAACAGTTCGGCCAGGTGAGAGTATTCCGGTGGACGGTAAAGTGCTTGAAGGCTATTCCGCGGTTGATGAGGCCATGATTACGGGTGAAAGTATGCCGGTTGAGAAAAAAGCAGGAGACGAGGTAATTGGCGGGACCATCAACAAGACCGGCGCCTTTAAATTTGAAGCCACCAAAGTGGGCAAAGAAACGGCACTGGCGCAAATTATCAAGCTGGTGGAAGATGCACAGGGCTCTAAAGCACCTATTCAGAAGATTGCCGATGTTGTAGCCGGTCACTTTATTCTAGGGGTACATTTGCTGGCTCTGGTGGTTTTTCTGTTTTGGTTTTTCATCGGTTATAATCAGTGGTTCTTAACCAACAGTACCTTTTTACTTTCCACTTCCACCCTTGGCAGTATAGGCGTTTTTGGTTTTTCCATGCTGCTCAGCCTGACCGTATTGGTTATTTCCTGCCCCTGCGCCGTTGGCCTGGCTACGCCCAGCGCGATCATGGCCGGCTCGGGTAAAGGTGCGGAGCACGGTATCCTTTTCAAGGGTGCTGAAGCAATTGAAACCACTTCCCGATTGAATGCCATTGTGTTTGATAAAACCGGCACCTTAACCAAAGGCGAGCCTTCTGTAACCGATGTTGTTACGAGTGGTTCTGTGCCACCGGATGAACTGCTGCATTTGGCGGCCGTGGCGGAAAAGAATTCCGAGCACCCGCTGGGTGAGGCTATTGTCAGTGGAGCAGAGGATAAAGGTCTGGACGTGGGGTCGGCAAATTCCTTTAATGCAATCCCTGGCCATGGTATTGAAGCTGATTTTGCCGGCAAAGCTTTGTTACTGGGCAACCGGCGGCTGATGCAGCAGCGCGGTATTGATTTTAACGCTTATGTAAAACAGGTAGAAGACCTGGAGAACGCCGGCAAAACAGTTATGTTCATGGCGGTTAACGGACAGTTTGCCGGTCTGATCGCAGTGGCCGACACGTTGAAGGAAAGCTCCGTGGAAGCGGTACAGCGCCTTAAAGAAATGGGCATTAAGGTAGGCATGATTACCGGTGACAACCGGCGCACGGCGGAAGCCATTGCCAAACAGGCCGGTATTGACTATGTGCTGGCTGAGGTATTGCCGGAAGATAAGGCCAACGAAGTGATCAAGCTGCAGGAACAAGGTCATAAGGTAGCCATGGTGGGTGACGGCATTAATGATGCTCCGGCTCTGGCTCAGGCCGATGTAGGGATTGCCATTGGCAGCGGTACGGATGTAGCCAAGGAAACCGGCGACATTATTTTGATCAAAAGCGACCTGCGGGATGTGGTATCGGCTATTGAAGTTGGCAGAGCAACCATGAACAAAGTTAAGCAAAATCTTTTTTGGGCGTTTGCTTATAATACCCTCGGCATCCCAATTGCGGCCGGTCTCATTTATCCCTGGACCGGCTGGATTGTAAGCCCGCAGTTGGCGGCCCTGTTTATGGCTTTAAGTTCTTTTTCGGTGACCATGAATACACTGATGTTAAAAAGCTTTGTGCCGTCTATAAAAAAGCGGCAGGCAGCTTAAAGGGGGATTTGATATGAATGAGCAGAAGGTAGCTGTAATCAGCGCTTTTTGGTATACCGGTATTTCTTTAGTGCTGGCGGTAGGTTTTTACCTGCTTACAGGCGGTGGCAAATATGATGCCATAGCCAGGTATGGAGGCGCTGTATGGGTTTTTATACTGGCCATGATTATTACCATGCCAATGGTCATTCCCCGGATAAAGAACAAATACAAGCAGGCCGGCAGCAATGGCTAAATGGTAGAGTTGAATAACCTGTGAAGGGGGATTATACGTGGAGGAAGTCTTAAAATCTTACGGTCCCTGGTTGCTTTTTGGCCTCCTGATGTTTTTTATGATGACGCGGGGCGGCGGTTGATGTGGCGGTCATGGCGGATCCGGCGGATCCCGCAGCCATAAAAAGCACGACGATATTGATGATTAAAGGAGGGGGTGAACCTGGTGTCCAAGGGAATTGATAAAACCGTTGAAATTGCTGTTCAGGGCATGACCTGCGGTCATTGCAAAGCGACTGTGGAAAAAGCGGTCGCTGCGGTTGCCGGTGTATCAAAGGTGCATGTTGACCTGGCCGGCAAAAAGGTAAGCATTTCTTTTAACCCTGAACAGGCTGACGAAGAGGCGCTGAAACAAGTGATTAGCAATGAGGGCTATGAGGTTGAGTAATAATTGAATGCTATAAAATAAATCCCCGACAAAATGTCGGGGATTTTGCTTGCTGATTCAAAGGATGTTTTGCAAAAGCAGAAAAGGAAATTGCCGGTCAGCGCCGAATACAAGGAATAAAAACGGGGAGGCAGGCATAGATATTGCTTGGAGCCTGGCAATTCCCGCAGTTAATATTGTGATAAGGAGCGGGGTAAATGCAAAAGAAGGAATTACGTAAAAGTATGCTGGCCAATCGGATGGGTCAGTCTGATGCCGAAGTGGCGGAAAAAAGCAGGAATATTGCGGAAAGGCTTAGAGCTTTGCCGGAGTTCGAGCAGGCTGGGGTGGTCATGTTTTATCTTGATTTTCGTAAAGAAGTGCAAACCGGTGCTTTGATTGCCGACTGTTTGGCTAAAGGCAAGAGGGTGGTTATCCCCATTACCGACCAGGCCAATACGGCACTCATTCCCTCAGAATTGAAGGATTTTCCCGGGGACCTGACCAGCGGCACCTGGGGTATCCTGGAACCCAAGCCCGACCGGGTAAGGCCGGTAGACCCGCAGGAGATTGACCTGGTGGTGGTGCCTGGGGTATCTTTTGACCCTAATGGCAACCGGCTTGGTTACGGCGGTGGCTTCTACGATCGTTTTCTGCTGCGCACGAAGCCGGACGCGACATTTGTAGCCTTGGCCTTTGAACTGCAAATCATGGATGATGTGTATCCTGAGGAACATGATCACCCGGTGCATTATGTAATTACGGAAGACAGAGTATTGGGCTGTCGCAAGAAGGTTTAGCCGGTGGTTAATTTTCAGGGCTGCCCTGCTTCCTTGCCGTTTAGATGCCGATAATTGTCAATAAGATGGTTGCGCAGCCAATTAATCACCGCCGGGTTATTGAGCGGCACGTCCTCCAGTTCCCGCCGTAGTTCAGCAGCGTCTAAGACCAGTGACCTATCCTCCACCCGGTGCGTGAACAACAGGTTTAGCTCCGGATGCCCGGCTATGATATTGACCATCGTGTCCACCATATTGCCTAGCGGTGCCCGGTCGATATGACTGTGTCGGAAGGTGGCATAAACCCGGGTTCCCTTACCTGGCGCAGATTCGATAATCAGTTCGCCGTTACAGCGTTCCGCCGCCGCCTTTAACAGCGGCAGGCCTAACCCGATTCGTCTGGTGGTGCGGGTAGTGAAAAAAGGGTCAATGACCTTGGCTAATAAATCTTTTTCCATGCCCCGGCCGTTATCGTTTATTTCCAGTATAAAACGGTCGGCAGCTAGGTCTTCGTTTATAGTAATGCCTATCTGGCCGGCACCAGCCTCAATGGAGTTTTGCACAATATCTATAATGTGCATAGAGAGTTCTTTCATGCCTGGCACCACCTTTCGTCCGCACCGGTTTTCCAGGGCCAGCTTTAATTCGCTGAAAGAGGGCGGGCCCATAATGTTGATGTAAGTATGTTGCAGCCCGATATCCGGGAGGACATGGGCGTCGGATGAGCCGATGATAGTGATGTTTTTTAGGGCCGGTAACAGGAAGCGGGCTTCCTCGGCACTGGTGTGACGTGATATTTCTACCGCTGCTACAGCTAAATCCGGTGGGATAAATCCCAGGCTGGCCAGCAGGCTGTAAGCGGGACGGTCAACATGAGCGGGAATGCAGATGCCGCCCAAGCGGGTTACCTCCTCGGCGACTTCTTCCACCGATAGGTTCGCCGAGGTTAGCAACAGCCGCTCTTCTTCCCGTACATGCCGGCCTTGGCTGTCCAGCACAAACTGATTACCGAAAGCTTTAATGTTATTCTTTAGAGTGGGCATGCTCTGCTGAATGAAATCTTGCATAGACAAGGCGTTTGTTATTGGCCCGAAAAGGCATATCAGGTGTACCTCTTCTCTGGTTTGCACCTCCAAACCAGGTATGATTGCAATGCCGCTGTCTGCTGCCGCTTCCGTTACAGCCGCCACATTGGCTGCCGAATTATGGTCGGTCACGGCAATCATGGCCAAACCTTTGGCCCGGGCGGCGTGGACAATTTTGGGCGGCGTCATTTCTCCGTCGGCGCAAGGCGATAGGGCGCTATGTATATGCAGGTCAACTTTATATTTAGCGTTCATCCTTATCAAGACCTAATAAACAATACAATTTGCCGGCCAATTCAAAGCTGTGCAGCGGCGAGGTCAGGATAGGGATATTTTCTTTCTCGGCTTTAGCCACGGTATCCGGGTCAGGCTGTGCCTCTCTGGTGATGACGATACCTGCCAGCTCGGCCAGGGAAGCTACGGCAATAATATTTTGGTGGGTTTGCAGGGTAATCCATAAGTCGCCTTTTTTAGCGTTGGCCATTACATCGCTCAATAAATCCGAACAGTACGCACCTGTCACCTCGTTGGCCAGGTTTTCACCGCCGCTTGCGACATCGGCCTGTAAGACTTTTAGGACATCTTTTATTTGCACGGTTACTGCTCCTTTCCCCTTTTGATTTTATCCATCCGGCGCACCTGATTAATCAGGTTTAGCATATCATTAGCGGAGTGCTGGATGGTTTCCAGCAGGACAAAAATGCAATCTGTTTCAGCTGCATCACCCCGGGCAATATCCTCGGCCAGCGACCGGCAGCTTGGTGCACCGCAGGAACAGCAATCCAGTCCCGGCAGGTGCCGGAGGATTTCTTCGGAGCGGCTGACTAACTGGATAGCTCTGGTGATGTCCTGATCCATATGCATTACGCGGCGGGCCTCAATAGGCTGTTCAATATTAAAAAACCCCTGGGCAAATCTTTCTTTTATCTTATTTATTCGGTCTTCCGGCAGCGTTGTTGGCATCCGGGCGACCAGGTTGCGGATCATGATGCGGGCTTTGAAGGGGTTTTCCACTGCCAGTGGACCGCCGACACAGCCGACATGACAAACCTGACATTCCAAATAATCAACATCACTGAACCTGCCCAGTTCTACTTCCTGTAAAATATTGATAACATTGGCCAGACCGTCCGCTACCAGGTAGTTGGCGGCATTAATGGCGACAGTTTCACCGCCGGAGCGGGCCCAGCCCACTGCCGGTCCTGATGCTCTGGTTAATTCCGGGGCATCTGTTGCCAGATTCAATGCATTCAACATATTTCCGTACAGGTGGATTAGTGAAATGGCGCCGTCCAGATGGGATTTTTCCGTGCCCAGCGGATGCCTGATGGAAGTGGCTTTGGCGGTACAGGGTGTTATCAGAAAAACACCAATTTGTTCTTCGGGGATGTTTTTCTGTTTGCTGGTCTGCTTTCTGGCCAGTTTGGCGGCAATTTCCACCGGGGGCAGGAAAGGCGCGATGTTGTCAACTAGTTCCGGGAAACGGGTCTGGATCAGCCTCACCACGGCAGGGCAGGCCGATGAGATTACCGGTTTCTTAATACCGGGTTTTTTGAGGTATTCTTTTGCGCTGATGGTAACACAATCCGCACCCAGTGATTCCTGAAAAACATCGTCAAAACCCAGTGATTTTATGGCATTAAGCACTTTTCCTGGGGGCAGGGGGCGGTGGAATTGGGCATAAAGCACGGGAGAAGCAAGAGCGATAGTATATTTGAATTCTTTCAGTCGTTTCAAGTCTAATGGGTCTGTAATAGCTATTTTGGCATGATAAGGGCATGTCCGGATACAGTTCCCGCAGTTGATGCAGTGCCTGGAAATGGTCACGGCGGTGCCTTTTCTTACCCGGATGGCTGCCGTCGGGCAATTCCGGACGCAGTTGGTGCAGCCTTTGCATTTGTCGGCGTCCACAATTTCGCAAAGATGGTGTTTCTTGTTCACGGTAACCACGCTCCGCTTATTTATTAAAGATTACCACTCTGAGCCAAGTGCCTTTCCCCATCATTGATTCAAGGGAAAAACTGTCGGCGCATTTTTTAATATTGGGCAAACCCATGCCGGCGCCGAATCCCATTTCCCGGATATAATCCGGCGCAGTGGAATATCCTTCCTGCATAGCCAAACCGATATCCGGAATACCAGGCCCGGAATCATCCGCCACAATTTCGATAAAATCCTGTCTGATGCAAGTGCGGAGTAATCCTTTACGGGCATGAATGGCAACGTTCATTTCTGCTTCGTAAGCTGCGATGGCTGCCCGGCGGATGATGCCGGGAGGGTAGCCGACTAGCTGCAGGGTATGCTTGATATTACTGGATGCTTCCCCGGCTTTGAGAAAATCCAACCCATCTATACTATGTTCTAGGTTAACGCCCTCTTCGAATTGGTGCAGATTTGCCATCTTGGATCACTCTTTCAATCTTTTATCCCCGCGGCATATAACAATCCGCAACAAGTAAACAATGGCCGGCGGGTGGTCAACAGGGGTATACCTTTAATGCGGGCCAGTTCCAGCATGTCTGCAGCCGGTTCCTTGCCATTTATAAAAATTATGGCCGCCAGGTCAAGCATTTCGGCGGTCCTGATTACCTGCGGATTGGCAAGTCCGGTGAGCAGCAAGGCATGAGCGTGGGAGTAGGCAAGCAAATCGCTCATCAGGTCACCGGCACAAACCGAGTTGATGGACATCGGGCCCTTATTTTCCCCGCAGTGGAATCGTGCATCAAGAATTTGTACTATATCATTTAATGTCAATTCTGTATTCCTCCTTATGTTGGGACAGCATATTTTCTCAAGATTGCGACTTTTCAGGCAGGATTTGCAGAACTTTTGTCAAATAAAATAATTTAAGGCTATTTGGCCTTTTTCATCTTATGAAAATGATTTCGCTGTTGATATACTCTATTCCTGCCACTTTTGGGAATTAATTTCAAAAAATTGCGACTTTTTCGGCAGGATTTGCTGGAGTTATGTCAAACTCTTTACTGCTATTCTTTTTTCGGCATCTTCTAACAAAAGTGTTAGTAAAGGAAGGGGGGAAAGAAAAAATGTGTCAATGCAACTGTGATGTGCAGACCAAATCTGAAGAGTTTCAGAAACTGGATCAGGTACTGGCTAAGTTTAAAGGTAAAAAGGGTGCGCTGATTCCTGTGTTGCAGGCTACTCAGGACATCTTCGGTTATCTGCCGGTTGATTCCTTGCAGGAAGTCTCCCGTCAGCTTAACCTGCCTCTTAGCAAAATTTACGGCGTGGTTACCTTTTATGCTCAGTTCCATCTGCAACCCCGCGGCCGTAATATTATTCGGGTTTGTCTGGGTACAGCCTGTCACGTGCGCGGCGGCGCCAAGATTGTGAGCGCAGTGGAGAAGGCTATCGGAATCAAAGATGGCGAGACCACCGAAGACCTGCGGTATACCCTGGAGTCTGTTGCCTGCATTGGTGCCTGTGGTTTGGCACCGGTAATGATGGTGAACGATGATACCCATGGCCGGCTGACCTCGGACCAGGTGGCTGCTTTACTTGAAGAGTATAAGTAAGGAATAAGATAGAGGGAGGTGACTTTGGTGATTAAGAGCCCTGAAGAACTGAAACGTCTGCGGGAAGAAGCCAAAGCCCTGACAAATATCCGGGCCGGCAGCGGCGTTGAGATTATTGTAGGCATGGGTACTTGCGGCATTGCGGCCGGTGCCCGGGAAGTCATGACGGCAATCCTGGATGAATTGGCCAAGCGTAATATGACTGATGTGCGGGTAACCCAGACCGGCTGTATCGGTATGTGTGAAAAAGAAGTGCTGGTGGATGTAGTTCGGCCTGGTGAAACTAGAATTACTTATGGGCGGGTTAAACCGCAGGATATAACGCGGATAATTGGCGGTCACGTGATTAACGGTCAAATAGTGGATGATCTGGTAGTAGCCAAACTTGAAGGATAATAATTAGTTCAAAAAGAAAGGAGGTTCGGTGATGCAGTTATATCGTGGTCATGTGCTGGTTTGTGGCGGGACAGGTTGTGTTTCTTCAGGATGTAGAAAAATACAGGATGCCCTGGCAGACGAACTGGCCAAACAGAAGCTTGATAAAGAAATAAAAGTTGTTGAAACCGGTTGCCATGGTTTTTGTGAAATGGGACCGATTGTAATAATATATCCGGAAGGAACTTTCTATACCCGGGTTATGGTGGAAGACGTGCCGGAAATCGTGGCGGAGCACCTGGTTAAAGGGCGGATTGTAAAACGTTTGCTTTTCAAATCTGCGGTTACGGCAGAGCAGGTGCCGTCTTACAAGGAAATCCCTTTTTATGCCAAACAGATGCGAATAGCTTTGAGGAACTGCGGCCATATCGACCCCGAGCAAATTAATGAATACATTGCCCGGGACGGTTACGAAGCACTGAGTAAAGTGCTGACAACCATGACCCCGCAGCAGGTTATTGAGGATATGAAAAAATCCGGTCTGAGAGGCCGGGGGGGCGGAGGTTTCTCGGCCGGACTCAAGTGGGATTTTGCCTCTAAGTCACCCGGACCGAAGAAATACATTATATGTAATGCTGACGAAGGAGACCCCGGTGCATTTATGGATCGGAGTGTTCTGGAGGGGGATCCCCACGGCTTGCTGGAAGGTATGTTGATAGGTGCATATGCTATCGGTGCTGACGAAGGGTATATTTATGTGCGGGCGGAATATCCGCTGGCCATTAAACGGTTAAGGGTGGCTATTGCCCAGGCGGAGGAAATGGGACTGTTGGGTGCAAACATCCTGGGTTCCGGTTTTAGCTGCTGGATCAATATCAAGGAAGGGGCCGGTGCCTTCGTGTGCGGGGAAGAAACCGCGCTGATGGCCTCTATTGAAGGTTCCCGGGGGATGCCTAACCCGCGGCCGCCGTTCCCTGCGGTTAAGGGTCTTTGGCAGAAGCCTTCCAATATCAATAATGTGGAAACTTATGCCAACGTGCCGGCAATTTTTCTAAACGGTGCCGACTGGTTTGCCGGCATTGGCACAGAGAAAAGTAAAGGCACAAAGGTTTTTGCCCTGACCGGAAAAATTAATAACACCGGTTTGGCGGAAGTGGCGATGGGTATCACGCTGCGGGAAATTATTTTTGATATTGGCGGCGGCATTCAGGATGGCAAGAAATTTAAGGCCGTACAAATTGGCGGTCCGTCAGGTGGCTGTATACCGGAACAGTTTTTGGATACACCGGTTGATTATGACTCCCTGACTGCGCTGGGCGCTATGATGGGCTCCGGCGGTCTGGTGGTAATGGACGAAACTTCCTGTATGGTAGACGTTGCCAAGTTTTTCCTTAACTTCACCCAGAAGGAATCTTGCGGCAAGTGTATTCCCTGCCGGGAAGGCACTAAGCGGATGCTGGAGATTTTGGAACGGATATGTGATGGTAAGGGGACATCGGAAGACATTCCGACGCTGGTACGGCTGGGCAACGTGATAAAGTCTACCGCCCTTTGCGGTCTTGGGCAGACGGCACCGAATCCGGTGCTGGCCACATTGCAGTATTTTCGTGATGAGTTTGAAGGTCATATCACTGAAAAGAAATGTGTGGCCGGGGTTTGTACCGCGCTGCTGGAATACAAGATTATTGCCGACAAATGTAAGGGCTGTGGTGCCTGTATTAAGGTCTGTCCGGTTAATGCCATTACCGGTGAGAAGAAACAGCCTCATGAACTTGATATTACTAAGTGTATCAAGTGCGGCGGCTGCATAGAAAAATGTAAATTCAACGCCATTGTGAAAGGTTAGGGAGGTTGTCTTAAGTGCCCAACGTTACTTTAACCGTTAACAAGTGTGTTCCATTGTTGAAAAAATTAATTTTTTAAAGGAGTAAGAAAGGAGGGAGCATAGTGGCAGATGTAACCCTGACTGTAAATGGTTGTCAGATAACGGTACCGGCCGGTACCACCGTGCTGGAAGCAGCGCAGATGCAGGGCATTAATATACCAACTCTTTGCCATGACCCGGAATTGACCAGGCCCGGTGCCTGCCGGATTTGCGTGGTTGAGGTCAAGGGCTGGCGGAACCTTCCCCCTTCCTGTGTAACCACTGTTACCGAGGGTATGGAGGTAGAAACTCATTCTCCGGAGGTAGTAGAGGCCCGGCAAACGATTATTGACCTTTTGCTGGCCAATCATCCGGAAGATTGTCTGACCTGCCAGAAGTTTGGCAACTGCAGCTTGGCGGATTACGCATATGAATATGGCGTCCGCAAAACCAGCTTTATTGGCGATAAAAAAGAGTTTCCCTTTGATGATTCCAGTGTTGTGATTTCCCGGGATGTCAACAAATGTATCTTGTGCGGTAAATGTGTCCGGGTATGTGACGAGATCATTGGCCGGCACATTGTGGATTTTATGTCCCGCGGCTTCCTGACTAGTGTCGGGCCGACCCATGAAATGGGTTTGGGTGAAGCCGATGCCGAGTGCGTTAACTGTGGTAGTTGTGTAGCCGTATGCCCCGTCGGCGCCTTAACGGAGAAAAACATGCAGGCTAAAGGCCGGATTTGGGAAGTTAGCAAGGTTAAAACAACTTGCCCCTATTGTGGCTGTGGTTGTAACTTTGACCTGAATGTTAGGGATGGTAAGGTAATCGGTGTAACTTCCAATCAGAGCAGTGTAGTTAATGGCCGCCATCTTTGTGTCAAAGGCCGGTTTGGTTATGACTTTATTCATAGTTCCGACCGGTTAACCAAGCCATTGATAAAAAAGGATGGCGATTTTGTTGAGGTTTCCTGGGAAGAGGCTTTAAGCTACGTTGCTTCCCGGCTGAACGAGATTAAGGCCAAGAACGGCAGTGATGCCCTGGCGGCGCTGACTTCTGCGCGCTGTACCAATGAAGAAAACTATTTGATGAATAAAATGGCGCGGGTGGCCTTCGGTACGAACAATATCGACCACTGCGCACGTCTCTGACACTCCGCTACCGTTGTCGGTCTGGCAACAGTATTTGGTAGTGGCGCGATGACTAACTCCATCGCGGAAATTAAAGATTGTGATTTCTTATTTGTACTTGGGTCAAACACCACTGAAACTCACCCCATTATGAGCCTGGAAATGCGGAAAGCTCTGAAGCGGGGGGCTGTTCTGGCTGTAGCTGATCCGAGAAAAACGGAAATTGCGGAAATGGCTCATTATCATCTGGCATTAAACCCGGGTGCCAATATTCCCCTGCTTAATGCCATGGCTCATGTTATTATTGCCGAGGAGCTTTATGACAAGGAGTTTGTGGCTACCCGCACTGAAGGTTTTGAGGAATTGAAGGAGGCTGTGGCCAACTTTTCACCGGAAGCCTATGAAGGGGTTATCGGGATGCCGGCGGAAACTGTCCGGGAAGTAGCCAGGGGCTTTGCCAAAGCAAAAAATGCCGGTATTTATTACACCATGGGTATTACCCAGCATACTACCGGTGTCGCCAATGTACTGACCATTGCTAACCTGGCTATGCTGACCGGTCAGATTGGCAAGCCGGCGAGCGGTGTAAATCCGCTCCGGGGCCAGAACAATGTACAGGGTGCTTGCGACATGGGCGGGCTGCCTAATGTGTTCCCCGGTTATCAGGCCGTTGCCGACCCGGCTAATGTGAAGAAATTCTCCGAGGCCTGGGGTTTACCGGTGCCTGACAAAGTGGGTCTGACTGTGGGCGAAATCATGGACGGTGCTCATCACGGCGATATCAAGGCACTGTATATTTTGGGCGAGAACCCCATGCTCAGTGACCCGGATATCACCCATGTACAAAAGGCGCTGGAAAACCTGGAATTATTGGTAGTGCAGGATATTTTCCTGACAGAGACCGCCATGCTGGCTGATGTGGTGCTGCCCGGAGCCAGTTTTGCCGAGAAGGACGGCACTTTTGCCAACTCCGAGCGGCGGGTTCAGCGGGTGCGCAAGGCTATCGATCCCCTGGCCGGTAAGGCGGACTGGGAAGTGTTGGCCGAAATTATTACCCGTATGGGCTACCCTCAGCATTACAGCAGTGCCGAGGATGTCTTTAATGAAATAACCGGAGTAACTCCGCAGTATGGCGGTATGACCTATGCCAGGCTGGAAGAGAAGGGTCTGCAGTGGCCCTGTCCGACACCGGAGCATCCGGGTACCCGCTACCTGCATGAAGGCAAATTCAGCCGTGGCCTGGGTAAGTTTTCGGCTGTTGATTTTGAGCCGCCGGCAGAGCTTCCCGATGCTGAGTATCCTTTGGTACTTAATACCGGTCGTCGGCTGTACCACTACCATACCGGCTCCATGACCCGCCGGACCAAAGGTCTGAGCACCCTGCAGTCTGATGAGTGGTTGGAAATCAATCCGGTTGATGCGCGGAAACTTGGCATAGTCAATAACGAGACTGTCAAAGTCAGTTCCCGCCGCGGTTCAATCACCATCAGAGCGGAATTGACCGAACGGGTGAAACCCGGTATGGTCTTTACAACCTTCCACTTTGCGGAAGCTCCCATTAACTTCCTGACTAATACGGCCCGGGATCCACTGGCTAAGATTCCGGAATTAAAAGTTTGTGCCGTGAAGGTGGAAAAGGTAAGTTAATTGAAAAGGTAATATAATGAGAATTGCACCCTCCGGGATCTCGGAGGGTGCTTTTTCAGTTACAGCCATGCCGAATTACCACGATATTTTTTATATTTTTAGAACAAATTTTTCGCGCTTTCGACACGCTTTATAAAATATAATGAATTTAATTATAAAAAACAAAAGAGGCGAAAAGCGTGGACGTTATTTTTCATTATCAGGATCCCGAGGGTCAGCAGGATTTGCTGCAAAGGTTGACTGCAATTATTAAAAGACACCGGGAGGTAGTTATTATCTGCATCGGCACTGACCGGGTATCCGGTGACAGCCTGGGCCCGCTGGTTGGTACTTTTCTAATTGAGGAATACCACCAGGCAAAGGTATACGGTACTTTAGAAGAGCCAGTACACGCCAAAAACCTGGAAGAAGTTATTGCCAGGGTACGAAAAAATCACCCCAATGCCTTTGTTATTGCGGTAGATGCGTGCCTTGGCCGGGTGAGCAGTGTTGAAAAAATTATTTTGGCTGAAAAACCTTTAAAACCCGGTACCGGTGTCAATAAGGACTTACCCGAAGTAGGGGATATCAATATCCAGGGCATTGTTAATATAAGCGGCTTTGTACCGCACCTGTTAATCCAGAATACACGGTTGCATACTGTTTTTAACATGGCCCGGATAATTGCGGGTACGTTGGCCCAAGCATTGATTGCCCATAAGCAATTTAATCATGTTTATAATTTAAGACAAGCATAGATGTTTGTAATTAGACAAGCATAGATATTTGTAGAACATAAGATGCGCGGGCGCATCTTTCTTTGTTATCTAAGAAGTTTTTAGGGAAAAACCCTGAATGAGATTTTAAAAATCCAGAGTTTACCTGATTAAAAATACATGTGAATTGAAGTACAATAGTTATAAGAAATAATCGTGAAAGATTTTGGAATGGGAGGTATCATATGGCTGCGAAAATTATTAATGTGTATTTTTCACTAACTCCGGTCAAAAGGCTGCTGATTATTAGTTCGGTCCTGTTGCTGTTAATTACCGGCTCGGTAGTAGCGGCAACGGCCTTTGGCGGGATTTCCTTTAGTGCTCAGGGACCGGCGCCGGGTTCGGTTGTCGCAACAGCAAAACCGACGATTGCAGTGAAGGTTTCCTCAGCCGGGGGGGATATTGCAGCCGGTGATGTACAAATGTCCCTGGACGGTGTGCCCGTAACACCCGGTTTTGCTCCCGGTCAGCAGACTGGAACATACGATGTGAGCTTCATCCCGCAGAGCAATCTGAATGACGGAAATCATACCGTGCTGGTCAGTGTATATGATGCAGTATACGGTGAGGCTACTGCCACCAACTGGTCTTTTAATGTGGATGCCGCACCCAAAGCTACGGCGCTTTCGCCTGCGGATGGTGCCATACTGGATATTTTAGGGCCCAAAATCCTGGTTACGGTTAAAGATAATTATGATAACCTTGATGCTGCTTCGCTTAGTCTGAAAATCAATGGCACCAAGGTTCCGGCCACATTTCGGTTTAAGGGCTATGAAAGCTATGACTCTTGCAGCGGTGCTTATTATTATGTGGTCACCAGCCATAAGGATGGGACAGTGGAGTATCAAACTGCGAACCTTAGTGACGGTAAACATACGGCTGAAATAAGTATTGCTGATGTTAAGGGCAATGTGCTGAACAAACAGTGGTCTTTTACAGTGGGAACGAAACCTGTATTTTCCGGGGCAACTCCGGCAAATGGCAGCAATACTAACGGTGTTCCTGGTATCTCCGTGAAAGTGGCGGATGACAGCGGGATTAATTCCGGCAGCATTGTGGTTAAGGTTAATAATGCCCTAGTGAACCATATATATGACGCAGCGACTGGGTTAATTAGTTATAATCATAATTTCGGTCAGGGTACTTATAATGT
>CAZWUW010000019.1:0-37204 GCA_964636895.1 uncultured Eubacteriales bacterium | reverse complement strand
GGGTTCTCTTGACCCATTTTCTGGTCGGACGTCCAGGGGCCATGATGCCCGGGCCTTTACTGACGGTAACCATAAACGGGAGCGCCCGGCGCGGATCTAAGGCCGGACCCCTGCTAGTGCTGGGTCATGCTGTGCTGGAATTAGGGCTGGTGATCGGGTTGCTGTTAGGTCTCAGTAAGGTTTTCCAAAACCCGTTGTTTGCGGTGGTAATCGGACTTGTGGGCGGGGCGCTGCTCCTATGGATAGGCTTTGACATGGCCCGTAATGCCTGGCGCGGGACTTTATCTCTGGATTTGGCGGTAACGGACAAAAAAGTATTATCGGGTCCGGTGCTGCTGGGTATTGTGATCAGCCTTTCCAACCCGTACTGGTTCCTTTGGTGGGCCGGTATCGGCATGAGCTATATAACCATGGCTTCGGCGATGGGGCCGGCCGGACTGGGGGCCTTTTTTGGCGGCCATATTCTGGCCGACCTGATTTGGTATTCCGCTGTTGCGGCGGCAGTTGCCGGCGGCCGGCAGTTGATGAGTGACCGGATATACCGATGGGTCATCGGCCTCAGCGGGTTATTTTTGATTTGGCTGGGTATCGATTTTTTTCGTTCAGGACTAAGCAAGCTGTTTTGAGAGGAGCACGTCTTTTGAAGAGCCGAAGACGTGCTTTTTTGTGGATTGTTACCATTATTTATTGACAAAAGAAAAAATTTCTAGGATAATATATATGAGAATGATAATCAAAATCAATCCAGCGGGAGGGATTTGCATTGCTAACAGTGGCGGGCAGCATAACGCGGTTTTTGCCTTTTTTCAAAAAAAGAAAAGCGTATAAAGTCCTTGATTACGGGGCAGGAAACTTACGCAATGCCAGTTTCCTGGCCCAGGAGGGGTTTAATGTATATGCAGCCGATTTGCCGGAACAGTTGCGCCGGGTCAGGAACGGTGCCGGTACCAACAGGCTGCTAGGTTTAGTGGAAGTCGGCAAGCTTAACCAAACCAACCTTAATGTCGATGTCGTTATTTCTACTTTTGTGTTTACTATCATACCTGACCCGGCGGAGAGAAAACGTTATCTTGACAATATTGTAATGAATTTGCGCCCGGGAGGGTATTTGCTGATTGAAACAAGATGCCGGGAATTGTTAAAAAGCGTGGAATGCGACAATGCCGCACAGCACCGTTGCCTGTTTTGTGCAGGCAGCTACTCAAGAGGAGAACTGGATCAGATAATGGCCGGTTATGGTTTTAAGCAGCTTGGCCACTATTACGGCCGGCATTCATTAGGGATTTTATACCGTATGCGTTCCGCAAACGCAGCGGCGGCTGACTAAAAAGGAAGCAGATGCATGAGCAGTGTAGCTAGTAGCTACACTGTTTTTTATTAAAGTGATGTGTGAAGCGCATTAAAACCAATAATTTGTCGAAATATTTCGACAAATTATTCTGGACAGCTTTTACCAAATTCTATAAAATAAAAGCAAGATACATTTGTTTGTTGGCAGGATAGGCAAAACATGTCAAAAGGTGACCGCACTATCGGAGCCCACCCGGATTAGGGTGGCTTTATTTAAATCAAAACGGGGGAATTAATAGATGGAACAGCAAAACAATCATCAGCCAGGTGACGAAATAGAATTACGGGAGATGTTTTCCATCCTCAAAAAACGTTACCGGGTTATTGTGGCCGTAACGCTTATCGCCATAATGGCCAGCGGAATTTTTAGCTTTTATGTGCTGGCCCCGGTATATGAAACCAGGGCGGTATTGCTTGTAACCCAAGCTGCCCCGGACAACACCGGCTCCGGTGCGGGCAAAGAAGAGCAGGGGCTGATGGGCCTGGTCAACACCATCTCCCGCCTGCCGGAGATGACCATTAACACCTATGTGGGGCAGTTGCAAAGCGACGCCGTGATGGAGCGGGTAATCAAAAAACTGAAGCTGGATCAGGCCGGATATACCCCGGCAAGCCTGGCCGCTTACGTTACTATTGGCGCTGTCAAAGATACCAATTTAATTGATGTGATAGTAACGCATAATGACCCTTTCCTGGCAACTAAAATTGCCAATACCTTAACCACGGAATTTCTCGAGTTTATTTCGGCCACCAACGAACAGCAAATGGGTAAATCGGTGGAATTCCTGAAAAACCAGGCGGTCAAAGCAGACGAAGAACTGAAAAAGTCTGTAGAAAAACTAAAAAGCCTGCAGGCCCAGCCAAGAGGGGCAGATATAATACAACAGCTGATTACTAGCAAAAGCCAGGATTTATCCAAGTACCAGTCCCGGTTTTTGCAGGTGAAGACTGAACACAGGCAGCTATTAGCCGGCAAACAGCAGGCCGAGGCCCAGCTCAAAATTACTCCGCCTATGCTTAAGGTGCTTAAAGAACAGGATCGCATCGGCAGGCTAATGGAAACTGAAGAAGTTAATCCTGCTTACACAGACCTGAAAACCATCCTCAATCAAAAGACCATTGAACTGGCGGAAAAGGGTTCGGAAGTTGGCAGTACTGGATCCGTAATCGGTCAGTTGAATAAAGAACTAAAAGACCTGCAAATTGAGTTGGCCCAAAAGAAAACTGTGCTGGAAATGGCCCAAAAAGAAGTTTCCCGCCTCGAAGAAACCAGCGCCCTGCTGAAAAACAAAATCAACGAAACCCAGATCGGCAGGTCCCTGAAGTTCGGCGAGACCAGCCTGGTGGTAGTATCCCCGGCGGCAGTGCCGGATGTGCCCTTTAAACCAAACAATATGTTGAATATGGCGGTTGCCCTGGTAATAGGCCTGATGGTTTCCGTAGTAATGGCATTCTTATTGAATTATCTGGATAATACGGTCAAAACACCGGAAAAAGCAGAGGAGCTGTTTGGCTTGCCGGTATTAGGACAAATACCTGTTTATAAACCTTTTAAAGGGAGAAGCGTGAAATTGCCGGCAGAAAACGTTGGACAACCACTTAACATGTAAACCTATATGTGAATTAAACATGAAAATTAGTTAATGAGAGGCAGGCAGACATGGAAAAAGTCAAAGTAATCGCTGATACTGACTCAAAATCGCCGGTAGCCGAGGCATTCCGGCTGCTGCGGACCAATCTGAAATTTGCAGCGGTGGATAAGTCGATCAAGTTATTATTGGTCACCAGTTCCAGGCAAATGGAGGGCAAGTCTTATACGGTAGCCAACCTGGGAACGGTGCTGGCTCAGACCGGGGCCAGAGTAATCATTGTGGATTGCGACCTGCGGCAGGCTGAGCAGCATACCATTTTTGGACTCTCTAATAATATGGGCTTAACCGGTGTCCTGACCGGAAGCGGGACAGAAAACGGGGAAATCGCCCAGGCGCTGAAAGCAACCGCTATACCAAACCTGAAAGTGCTTACCGCTGGACCGCTGCCGCCCAATCCATCCGAACTTCTGCAATCTGACAAGGCAAAAACAGTATTTAAAGCATTGGCAGAAATGGCCGACATCGTCCTGGTGGATTCCCCACCGGTTTTGATCAGGGCCGACGCTGCCGTACTGTCGGCTGTTGTAGATGGCGTGATTTTAGTGATTAAAGCCGGCAAAACAAAAACAGATGCTGTCAAACAGGCCAAAGAGCGACTGGAAAAGGCCAATGCCAGGATTATCGGGACGGTGTTGAATGGGGTATAGAAATAAAAATACGCTAATTTGGTAGAAGGTGATATTTGTGGGAATGTGGATAAAAGGTGAAATAAAGACATGATAATCCCATTTCTGTTGTAGTTCCGCCGGGGGTTGTTCATGGATATAAGAATATTTCTGAAATAGAACGGGGAGTAGTTTTTAACTATCCGGATCGGCTCTTTATGGGTTTGGGTAAGCTGGAAGCGGTTGATGAAATTAGGCATGAAATCGATAAGGAAAGTCCTTTCAAAATGGAGTAATGTCATGAAATCTCAATCATTTGGAGTCAAGGAGGCAAGTGGGATAAAAGAAGAAAAAGGTCTTAGTTTAAATAGATTATTAAAACAAATTATCATGTATGCTCCGGGGAGTATAATACCAGTTGTTATGGGATTGTTATCTGCGGCTGTTTTTACCCGCATTTTTAGTACTTCTGAATATGGGCAATACAATTTGGTGTTGAGTATAACGGCATTAATAACTGCGATTTTTTCCCAATGGTTGCAACAAGCTATTAATCGCTTTATTCCCGCTAAAGAAAAAGCAGATGAACAAATTAAACTAAAATATATTATCGTGAGCAGTTTGGGACTAATTGGGGTTTTAATTATTAGTTTGGTTTTAATTATAATCCCGTTCTTATTTCAAAAGGTTCCATCTGATTGGAAACCATTTTTCCTTCCAGGTATTTTATTAATATTGGGCATGTCTTTATTCAATCCACTGTCCGTAGTATTACAGGCTGAAATGCGGGCCAGGGAGTATACATTCTATACTGTATGTAACTCAATTCTAAAAGTTTTATTAAGTATTGCTTTTGTCTTTGTGGTAATTAAGCAAGCACAAGGTTTAGTTTGGGGTGCTGCAGTCAGTGCGTTATTAATGATTCCGTTGTTATGGCGAAAGGCTCGCCTGCCATCACCTTTAGTAGTATTTAAAGAAGGTATAAATAAATCATTATGGATGGGTATAAGAGAATTTGCAGTATATGGACTACCCATGATTGGTTGGTTTATCTCCTCAAACATATTAAGTGTAGGCGATCGTTATGTAATTCAATGGTTTCGTGGGGCCGCGGAAGTAGGGATTTATTCCGCCAATTATACTTTGATTACAGGAGCAATAAGTTTATTAACGGCGCCAGTATTATTAGCGGCGCACCCATTTCTGATGAAGTCATGGAGTATAGGTGATAAAGAACAGACCGGCAAATGGCTGGGTAGTATAACTGAATGGTTTATGACTGCTGGTGTAATACTTGTTGGCTTTATTTGGTTGTTTAGCGAAGATCTTGCTCGTTTGCTTTTAGGTCCTGAATTTCGTCAGGGGCATGTAATTATGCCAGTTGTTATAGCAGGTGCAATAATGTGGCAATTAGGAGTTTATGCTCATAAGCCTTTGGAGTTTGTAAAAAGAACTAGATTACTAATGTTTATGAGCATAGCAGCAGCAATATTAAATCTTATTATGAACGTTATTTTAGTTCCATTATATGGATATTTAGCTGCCGCTTATACAACATTTCTTAGTTATCTTTTTTACAATATTGTTGCGATTATTGCAGGTCAAAGAATTATTAAATGGCAAATTAGATGGAAAAGGTTATTAGCTAATATACTTATTACGTCTTTTGGAGTTAGTTTAATATTTAGCATAAGAATAATTATTCAAAAATGGTTTGGGAATACAGGAGGGTTATTAATTACTTTAACCTTTTATATTTTTTTAGCAATTATAGTGTTATACCAATATAGATTTAAAGGTAAATATACTTCTTAGTTTGGGATAGGGAGGGTATTTATAAGTAATGCCAACTTATCTTAGTTATTGCCACGAAAATAATACAATAAATAAATTGCCATTCTTTATTAACCCGATTTTTTGGTTTCAAGCTGCAATTATCTCTGCGCCTCTAAGAGCTTATCCAATAATACAAATCGGAGGCTTTAATATTTCGTTCTTTAGATTATTTTCTATAATAGCAATTATTTTCTTTGTTTTTGAACTTATTAAACGTCCATTTTTACGTATACCCCGTGGGAATATAATGCTTTTATTATTATTCATTAATTTGATTATGATTATTATTCCAATTATGTATTCGTCCAACCTTTTTAGTGGAGATTCATTTTCAAGATTTATAATAAAATTAACTGGTTGGATTTGGGTCATAGTTTTTAGTTTGTTAGTTATGAAGTATCCTGTTTCATTTAAGCGGTTCTTGAATACTTTTTTATATTCATCAGTTATCCCAATGTTGATTGGTTGGTATCAATTAATACAATTTTATACATTTCATCAGATACCTAAATTACCCTTTTCAAATATAGATGCCTTAAATGAGAAGGCATCAGGTATTTTATATGAATCTTACTTTAGACCTTCAGGGCCATTTCTTGAACCAAATTACTTTGGGTATTTTCTGGGTGTGGTTTTTTTAATAATACTTACTCAAATTCTTAATGAGGGTTTAAATAAAAACAAATTGAAAATTATTATTTTGAGTTCTTCCGGGCTATTGCTTATAGGTACAATGTCACTTTCGGCAATAATAGGGGTTGCAATTGGGATTATATATATAGGATTCTTATCAGATACAAAAAAACTTTTTAGATTAATAAAGCTTAGTTTAACTACTATGATAGTCCTTTTGTTATTTAGCTATAAATTGGGTATTGCGCAAAAAATATTTGAAGCTTTATTTTTTAAAGTATCGGTTCGAAGTACTCAAACCGATTCAATGTTTGGACGTGATACGTTTTTCAATGCATTATATGATTCATTGGTTTCTTCCAATGGGCTCGGCGTAGGTTATGGAGGAATTACTGAATTCACCGGTTCTGAAATATCCACAATTCATAATGCTTTGTTAACTGTATTAGCGGAGCAGGGGATTATTTCTTTTATAGTATTGATAACGATTTTTTTGGTAACTATTGCTAAGCTGATAGTGCGAGGAGTATCAAAAAAAGATAATAGCTTTAACAATTCCTGCATTGCTTTAGGAGCAGCATTGAGTGCATTGATTGTAGGAAATTTAGTTTATGATGGAATGTTTTCTTTTGATGCTAGTTGGGTCTTAATTGCTCTTTCAATATCTTTATATTTTCTTGTAAATCCACAATTAACAACTGCGGTAAGGCAGACACCTATGTCTGAGGAAAATTTTGGTACTATATATAAATAATCAATGGAAAAGAGTGATAAAGAAAAATGAGCATACATAGAGCTCAGATAGCTATTATTCTGTTAAATTACAATAGTTTTGATGATACAAATGAATGTATAAATTCTATAAATCAAGTAAGTTATCCAAATAAAGAGATTATTGTGGTAGATAATGCATCCCATGACGACTCGCTAGAGCGACTAAAAAAAGCACATCCAAAATTAGTAACAATAAAAAACCATTCTAATTTAGGCTTTTCTAAAGGGTGCAATGTAGGCATAAAAAAAGCTATGCAATTTGAGTCTGATTATATTCTTTTGCTAAACAATGATACTGTAGTTGATAAAAATTTTTTAGAACCTTTAGTTGAAGCGGGAGAAAAAGAAAAAAGAGTTGGCATTCTTATTGGAAAAATTCATTACTATGGATCAAATAAGATTTGGTATGGAGGCAGTAAAAAAGGATTTTTATGGGATCATCACAGAGGACAAGGAGAAACCGACAATGGCCAGTATGATAGAGTAAAATTCGTTAATTTTGCTAGCGGTTGTATGATGCTGATAAAACGAAATGTAATAGAAGAGTGCGGTCTTTTAGATGAACGGTTTTTTTTCGGTGGCGAAGATAGGGTCTATTGTAATACCGTACAAAAAAAAGGTTTTCTTATTAAATACATTCCAAGTTCTGTAATTAAACATAAGGTGAGTGCTAGTTATAAAATGTCCCCACAAAAAGTATATAATGGTTATTTAGTGTCTCAGTTATACATAAAAACAGTTTATCATCCTTTTTTAAGCCCGTTACTTTTGGCTTTATACCGATTATATAGCAAGTTAGCCTTAAAAAGATTACTTTATTCTGGCTACATAATAAATGAAAATAAAGAAGATTATCAAATGGCTATAAACCGAGCCTTTAAAAAAGGCAGTGATCCTTCTTTTCTATCGATCTCGTATATCGATTGTTTTCAAGGCTTGGATCGTTCATTTTAAAACATGAGTATTAATATTAACTGTTGGTCCACTACCGCCGCCTATTGGCGGTGCTACGGTATACAGTAAAAAAGGGTATGAAAATCTCTATATAGGAGGCGTTGACTCTGTGTATGGTTCAGGATGGTCAAGAAAATACACCTGAAATAAAGCTTCAAATTTTACTTGTGGGTACTTATCCTCCGCCGTACGGTGGTATCTCCGTGCATATAGAAAGATTAAAAAAAACATTAGATAATTCCGGAAATTATGATTGTTTTGTTTTGGATACGAGTGGTATGCAGCAAGAGAAAAAACAAAAAGACAAGGCGATTACATGTGTTAGCGGCAATATTGTTATGAGATTAATAAAAAGTTTGTTTGCAATAAAAAAATATAAAGGTGAAATTATCCATTATCATGTATCTGCATTCTATAATTTTCAATATGTTGGAATTATATTTAACTGGATTAATAAAAAGGCAAAAAAAATAATTACAATTCATAGTGGTAGTTTTATAAAATATTATCTTAATGGGTCTTGGCTTCGCAAAAACTTAATCAAAATAAGTTTGAGCAATTATGACCATATAATTACGGTTAATTATGACCAGGAAGTATTTCTAAAAAAAGATATGAAAATTACATCTCATATTACTACAATTCCAGCTTTTTTATTACCTAGATATATAGAAAAAGCCAATAGCATAATAGAGAAAGAAATGGATGATTATAAAAAATGTTTTGGCAAAGTTATCGTAAGTTCCGGATCTTTATTAGAGCATTATGGATTTCATATAATAATTCAGGCTATAAAAGAACTCAAAATGGATTATTTGGATAAATTTGGATTGATATTGGTTGCTTATGGAAGTGAAAATGTTCAATATAAAAATGATATTCTAAGAAAAGTTAGAGATGTTGAAAATATTAAATTCTATTATGATTTGACGCCTTCCGAGTTTAGCAGGGTCTTAGAAAAAAGTGATATTTTTATAAGGGCGACTGATCGAGATGGTGACGCTGTGGCAGTAAGAGAAGCTATATATTTCAAACATCAAATAATCGCCAGTGATTGTGTGAAAAGACCCGATGGTGCATTGCTTTTTAGTACAATGGACAAAAATGATTTAATAATAAAGCTTAAATATGCTTTGGATAATAGTGAAGCTGGAAAGGTACAAAATGAGATTGAAAACAGCAAAGAACTACTTAATGTATATAGTTTTGTTACTAATAACAGATAACAAGCCTCAAAGTTTTCAACGCGATAACTCAACTACCACGTTAAACGGCAGTAATTGGATGGTGAAGCTCAATAATCATGAAAATACTGTTGCATTTCGTACATGAACTCAAATTACTGGGTTTATCAGGTTCAATATACAGAATATCCTATGAACTAAAAAATCGCCTTAATATTAAAGAATATACTGGGCCCGTTGACGCCCAATCAAGCGAGAAATGGAAAAACAATCTACATAAAAAAATATGTACAGCCACCGGCCCTCCTTTTCTCATTGATACTTCAATTGACTATTCATTTCATTTAGCCTCAATCAAAAACATAAATCCACCACTAATCATCAACAATGCCGAAAAGGCTGCCAATGGATATATCAGAACTTTTTCTAAAGAGCTTCGGAATTATGGTAAGCCCAAACAATGGCATTATAATCCCGTTAGAAAAACATTATGGCCGCAGGTTCATTATAGCCGGGTGATGAAGCATGAAGCCGCATGCGGGGATATTAAACTGGTTTGGGAGCTGAACAGGTTTAGCTATGTTTATGATTATGTAAGAGCTTATTATTTAACCAAAGACTCTTATTGGTGTAAAGTTTTTTGTAAGGAATTAAAAGAATGGCAGGAAAATAACGTATACAGACTGGGCGTCAATTGGAATAGTGGACAGGAACTGGCGATAAGAGTGTTAGTTTGGCTTTTTGCTTTTTTTGCCTTTCGTGATGACGCGTTATTTCGGGAAGAGGATTTTCAAAGAATTGTAAGTCTGATGTATCTTCATGGGGAACATTTGGAAGCAAATATTGATTACGCCCGAAAAGCGGTGCATAATAATCATCTGATTGGTGAAGCGCTGGGGTTATACGTAATCGGGATATACTTCCCGGGGTTTAAACAGTCTGAAAAGTGGAAGCGCCTGGGGAGAAATATATTAGAAAATGATTGTCTAAAACAATTTTACGAAGATGGGGGGTATTGTCAAAATTCACATAACTATCATAGATTAGCCTTGCATTATTATTTGTGGGCGTGCCGGATTGCTGAATTAAACAATGAACCCATGGGACCACGGGTAATGAAAGTAATGGAGAATTCGTTGGAATTATTAGTATCAAATATGAATAATATTAATGGTATGCTGCCCAATTACGGGGCCAATGACGGCGCGTTATTAAATCCATGGACTGCTTGCGATTATACGGACTACAGACCGTTAATTAATGCATTAAGTTACCTGCTTAGGAAATCCAGGGTATTTGAACCAGGCCCATGGGATGAAGAATTGTTATGGTTATTTGGGCCTGATGCGTTAAAAAGTCCGGTCATTAAACCCGCAATTGTAAGTAAAAGCTTTCCTGCCGCCGGTCTGCATGTATTAAGACATTCCGCGGGAAATTTCTTGGTATTCAGATGTGGTTCTGTTAAGGATAGATTTGGTCAAGCGGATCAGCTTCATGTTGACTTATGGTGGCAAGGCTTAAACATAGCGCAAGATCCTGGCTCTTATTTATACAATGATGAATTGAAATACCATTATCATTTTGTGGGCACCTCATCCCATAATACAATAACGGTCGATAATGCAAACCAGATGTTATTGTATAGGCGATTTAAATTTTTATATTGGACCAAAGCAAAACTATTGAGTTTTGTCAAAGCAGGGGAAATGCAGGAAACTACAGGTGAGCACTATGGTTATTGCAGCTTGGCAGAGCCCCTGGTGCATCGGCGAAAAGTGATATCAGTGAATAAAGACATATTTGTAGTGATGGATAGGGTGTTTGGCCATAAGGAATTAAAATCTGAACATGAATTGCGTTTGCATTGGCTGCTGGCAAAGTATAATTTCAATCATCTGCAGTTAACCAGCTGGCAGGGGGTAAACCTTTTTACTCCGGAAGGTAATTATTATGTTTTGACAATGGCTTTGAATGATGATGATAACCGACTTTTGGAGGCTAAAATGAAAACGGCAGCCGGAGCGGAAAATGACCCTGCAGGGTGGATTTCCAGGTACTATAGCTATAAAGAAAAGGCCCTGTCATTATCATTAAGTGTGGCAAGCAAGAATGCTAAGTTTATCACCATATTTGCTCCTGAAGAGCGGGTGCCCGAAATAACAATCAATAATATGAAATTAAATGTTGCTGATAAAAGTATAAGTCTGAATTTTTGAAGGTGAGCTGACATTGCATATTTTAATCATTCATCAGTATTATTTGGATAAAGAACAGGGCGGGGGTTCGCGTTTTAATCAGTTTTCCAGGTATTGGACCGGTAAAGGCAATATGGTAACGGTTATTTCCGGTATGGTTCATTATACAACCGGAAATAAGGCTGATAAGTGGAAAGGCAAATTTATTTTTGAAGAAAAAGAAGATCATGTTTCAGTTATCAGGACATATGTTTCGGGACAATACAGCAAAGGCTTTTTGGGCAGGCTTTGGGGGTATTTCTCATTTGCCTTTTCCTCGTCAATCGCAGCTTTTAAACTAAAAAATTGTCCGGATATAATAATTGCCACCTCGCCATCGTTATTTGTAGGAATTACCGGCATTATTGCCAGTTTGAGATTTCGCCGATCCCTCGTTTTTGAAGTTAGGGACCTGTGGCCGGAATCGGCCATCGAAACAGGAGTGCTAAAAAATAAAACGATAATTAAAATGTCATATTGGCTGGAAAAGTATATTTATAAAAAGGCAAAAGCAATTAATGTTTTAACTCCTGCTTTTAAACAAGCCTTAATAAGCAAAGGAGTACCATCCGAAAAAATATGGCTGATACCAAATGGAGCGGATTTCGACTTGTTTATAAAAGACAAAAAAAGTGTCGATATTCGGATGAAATATGGCTGGACTGATAAATTTGTAGTTTTATATATGGGTGCGCATGGGGTGGCAAATAATTTGCAGCAGTTAATCCAGGCCGCCGACCAGATGCAAAAGGAATTGCCTCAGGTATTAATGGTTTTGATTGGAGATGGTATGGAGAAGGCCGGACTAATCAATATGGTGCAGGAAAAGGGTATGCAAAACGTGAGCTTTATTCCTTCCCAGCCAAAAGAAAAGATAAAGGATTTTGTTTACGCTTGTGATGTGGGAATTGCAGTATTAAAGAAAGTGGAGATATTTAAAACGGTATACCCTAATAAGGTATTTGATTATATGGCTTGCAGTAAACCTGTTATTCTAGGTATTGACGGGGTTGTAAGAGATATGGTTGTTAATCAGGCAAAGTGTGGCATTTACTGTGAACCGGAAAATGCAAGAGAAATTATAGAAGTCATCAAAACATACTTGCATAGCCCTGATTTGCGAAAACAGCACGGGGAAAACGGATTCAATTATGTAAGAAATAATTTTAACAGAGCAGTCTTAGCCGGAAATTACCTGGCAAACCTTAGTAAACTGGTAGCATCCGGCAATAATAAATTGATAAATCAGGCGTGTGATGATAATTGTGAAGCGGATATTTGATTTGTTTTCGGTACTTTGCATGCTGATTGTACTTTTACCGGTAATGATTGTTGTAGCTATAATGGTTCGCCTGAAGCTCGGCGCACCGGTGCTTTTTAAACAATTGCGGCCCGGCTTGCATAGCATTCCATTTTATGTTTATAAATTTCGTACTATGACGGATGCATGTGATAAGCATGGTAATTTATTAACTGATGAAATGCGGCTAACAGCTTTTGGCAGATTTATGCGTAAATACAGTTTGGACGAATTACCTCAGTTTTTTAATGTGCTTAAGGGAGAGTTAAGCCTGGTTGGCCCCCGGCCTCTGCTCATGGCATATTTGGCTCGCTATACGCCCGAACAGGCTCGCCGCCACGATGTAAGACCCGGCATAACCGGTTGGGCGCAAGTGAATGGAAGAAACGCCATTAGTTGGGAAGAAAAATTTATTTTGGATGTTTGGTATGTAGATAACCGGTCCTTTTGGCTGGATCTGAAAATTCTTTGGCTGACCTTTATAAAAGTGCTTAGGTCGGAGGGTATAAATCAGCAGGGACAAGCTACGATGGAAGAGTTCAAAGGGTTTAGAATCTAGTATTAAGAGTCGAGAGGAAAGAAGCAGGAGTAATGGTTATGACTGGATTATTAATTCTCGGTGCCGGCGGGCATGGCAAGGTTCTTGCCGATACTGCCAGCAGTACCGGTTGTTGGAATAAAATTGCATTTCTTGATGACCGCTATCCTGCCATTAGTTCCGTTTTATCATGGCCGGTTTTAGGGACCTTTCGGCAGGCCGCAGCATTTTTAGGAGAATACTCCGAGCTTACAGTTGCCGTTGGTGATAATCCACTGCGGGTTAGACTGTTACGGCAATTTGCCGGCTCCGGTTTTGGTTTGCCGGTGATAATACATCCCACCGCGTTTGTCAGTAAGGGGGCAGTACTTGAGGCCGGCAGTGTAATCTTTGCTCAGGCCGCTGTCAATACCGGAGCAAAAATAGGAATTGGCAGTATTATTAATACCGGCGCCACGGTGGATCATGACTGTGTCCTGGGTGACGGTGTACACATTAGTCCCGGTGTACATCTGGCAGGAGAAGTGGATGTGGGCAATTATAGTTGGCTTGGTATTGGAGCGGCTGTAATTCAACAGATTTCTATCGGTAAAAATGCGGTAATTGGTGCCGGTACGGTCGTTATTGCCGATGTGCCAGCTAATGCTACCGTTGCCGGTGTTCCGGGGAGAGTGGTGAAGAAAAATGACGGCATTAAATAAACGTATATATCTTTCCTCACCGCATATGAGTGAACATGAACAGCAGTTTGTTAGCGAAGCCTTTGCCTCCAATTGGATTGCTCCTCTTGGTGCTCACGTGGACGCCTTTGAGCAGGAGTTGGCCGCATACCTGGGGATTGATGGAGCGCTAGCGCTTTGTTCAGGTACGGCAGCTATTCATCTGGCCTTACGCTTATTGGAGGTTGGGCCCGGAGATACTGTTTTTTGCTCATCCTTCACGTTTATTGCCAGCGCAAATCCGATTTTGTATCAGGGGGCAGTGCCGGTTTTTATCGATTCTGAGCCGGCATCATGGAATATGTCACCTGCCGCTCTGCAACAGGCATTTCAGGCTGCAGAACATTCGGGGAAGCTGCCCAAAGCTGTTATTGTAGTCAATCTCTACGGCCAGAGTGCTGATTTGACGCCAATAATAACCATTTGCAACCATTACGGGGTGCCTGTGGTTGAAGATGCCGCCGAATCATTGGGGGCAACTTATCAGGGGAAGGCCAGCGGTTCTTGCGGCAGGTTTGGAATCTTTTCATTTAATGGCAACAAGATTATTACCACCTCCGGCGGTGGCATGCTGGTAGCCAACGATACCGAAGCATTGGAAAAAGCCCGTTTCTGGGCAACCCAGGCCCGGGACCCGGCAAGGCATTATCAGCATTGTGAAGTCGGATATAATTATCGTTTAAGCAATGTTTTGGCTGCTATCGGCAGGGGTCAGTTGCGGGTGCTGGAAGAACGCATCAACGCGCGACGCGCGGTGTTTGAAAGATATTTTGCGGTTTTGGCGGATGTAGCGGGGATTGAGTTCATGCCGGAAGCACTTTATGGGCGTTCCACCCGCTGGTTGACGGCACTGACCATAGATCCCAAGCAGTGCGGGGTTACAGCTATAGATATTATCGATGCTTTGGCAGAGCAAAACATTGAGGCCCGTCCTGTTTGGAAACCGCTGCATCTCCAACCTTTATTCAATGGTTGTGCATATTACCCTCATGCCGGCAATGACAGCATTTCGGACAGCTTATTTGCAGCAGGGATTTGTCTTCCGTCCGGTTCAAATATGACTGAAGAAGACCAGTGCCGGGTGATCACAGGCATCTGTAAATGCCTTGGCAGGGTTGAGCTGTTAAGAAGTATTTCGTAAAAGTGGGTGTGACCATGAATTATCAAAAACGGATTATTATATTGGGTATGGTGGATGCTTTGGTTGTTGCGGCTGCAGTTACCATGGCCTATTTACTCAGATTTGAATTTCAGGTGGGATCACGTTATTTTGTTTGGTTGCCATATGTAATTATTGCTTATGTAATACTAATTTTTGCCACCTTTTATTTTACCAAGATGTATCGCCGCTTATGGCAATACGCCAGTGTGGGAGAATTGATCGTCATTATTAAGGCCACCACGCTATCGGAAATAATTTTTTATGCTGTACACAGTTTAGTCCAGCTTAAATTTCCGGCTATGGTAGTGCCCCGTTCTATTTATCCGTTGACTTGGGCTTTAATCATTATGGGTGTTGGCGGGATACGTTTTGCCTGGCGCATCTTCCGGGATTCATACCTGCAATTGCCTTTGCGCATAAATAACCGCAGGACGCTGATCATCGGTGCCGGAAGTGCGGGTGTACTAATTGCCAAAGAGTTGAAGCAGTCAATTGATTCTGACCTGTATCCGGTTGCCTTTATTGACGATGACTGCACGAAGTGGAATCTGGAAGTCATCGGCTTGCCGGTATTGGGAGGCCGCAAACAAATCCCGGAATTTGTCGGCCAGTATAACATTCAAAAAATAGTTATTGCCATGCCCTCTGCCTCTAGGGCTAAAATTGCTGAGGTGATAGAGCTATGCAAGCAAACCAAAGCCAAGATCAAAATTCTTCCCCGGGTTTCTGACTTAATCAGCGGTAATATTTCTGTTAACATGATTCGCGAAGTGAGTGTGGAAGATTTGTTGGGCCGGGATCCGATTCAGGTTAATCTCGAAGAAATAGCCGATTATGTCGCCGGTCAGGTTGTTTTGGTTACCGGCGCGGGGGGGTCTATCGGTTCTGAACTTTGCCGCCAGATTGCGCCTTTTAACCCCGGTGAATTATTGTTGTTGGGGCATGGCGAGAATAGTATCTATTGTATTGAACATGAGTTAAGGAATTCTTTTACCGGCATAAGGATAGAAACAATTATAGCCGATATTCAGGACCGGCAGCGGATCAGGGAGGTTTTTGAGACGTATCGCCCGGCAGTGGTGTTTCATGCGGCAGCTCACAAACACGTTCCGCTAATGGAACGAAACCCTGTGGAAGCTGTAAAAAACAATGTCTTCGGTACCAGGAACGTGGCTGAAAGCGCCCATGAATACGGGGCCGCACGTTTTGTCATGATTTCTACAGACAAAGCAGTTAATCCCACCAGTATTATGGGAGTGACCAAACGGGTGGCGGAATTATTTGTGCAGGGCCTGGCCAGGATCAGCCAGACTAAGTTTGTTGCCGTCCGGTTCGGTAACGTGTTAGGCAGCCGGGGCAGCGTGGTGCCGCTGTTTAAGCGGCAGATCCGCGAAGGTGGGCCGGTAACCGTTACTCATCCGGATATGATTCGGTATTTTATGACTATTCCGGAAGCTGTCCAACTCGTTATTCAGGCCGGCGCTTTTGCCAAAGGCGGTGAAGTCTTTGTCCTGGATATGGGGAAACCGGTGAGAATTGCGAACCTGGCGCGGGATTTGATTCGTTTGTCCGGGTTGGAGCCTGATGAGGATATTGCTATTATTTATACGGGTATCCGGCCGGGGGAAAAGCTTTTTGAAGAAATTCTGACCAATGAAGAGGGAATTACGGCCACCAAACATCACCGCATATTTGTCGGCAAGCCGGGGGACTTTTTGTGGGATGAGCTTCAGTTTATGCTCAAAAAATTAGAAAAGACCGTTGCCAGGAAAGAAATATTAAACCGGCCGCAAGAAATCAAAGAGTTGTTAAAGCAGCTGGTTCCCGGCTTCCAAATGGTTGCGCCGAAGGAACAAAATAGACCGGTGCGGGAAATAAGAAACATTGTACAGTAAATAGCGGCCGAAAAAAATTTCAGTCTAATTCCATCCGGACAGAATGGAGAAGATACATGCAGTTTATCGGAGTATTAAAGAATATCACCTGGTTTATCATCAGGTCTTTATTAACCACTGTTGTTGTAATGGGTCTTATTGTTACTTATGGATATAAAACTGAACCCGGCTGGCTTGAAGTTAAAGAGCAGTCTGTTTATATTGCGGGTCTGCCCAAGTCTTTTGAGGGGTACCGGATTGTCCAGATATCCGATTTTCATGGCAAACTTTTTCCGGACAAAGAGATTGTCCGCCGGGTTAATGAGCTGAAGCCGGATTTGATTGCTATTACCGGTGATGTATTTGATGATGACAAGGAAGTGCCGCTGGAGTATGCTGATAATGTCCTGCAGGGCTTGGCGGCCAGGCAGGGGGTATATTTTATTTTCGGCAACAATGAAAAGTACCTGGGTTCCCGGCAAGTAAAAGAAAAATTGGCCTCGATTAATATAAATACCTTGCTGGACGAAAAAATCGAACTTAAACTAAAAGGTGAAAAGGTTGAATTAATTGGTCTTAGTTCTGATTCAACGCAATTTCTTAAAAATTCCGCCACCGGTCCGCAAATTGTTTTAGCCCACAAGCCGTATATTATAAATGAAGCTGCCGAGGCGGGTGTTGACCTGGTGCTGGCCGGTCATACCCATGGCGGGCAAATCAGGATTCCCGGCATGCGTAATCTCGTTGTTTTTGTAAAAAGGGGTTATGAGCAATATGTTTCCGGATTGCATAGCGTAGGCAGTACACAAATGTATATTACCCGGGGACTGGGCGAAGCCAAAATCCCGCTGCGGTTTTTTGCCCGGCCGGAAATATCGGTAATTACTTTACATGAAAAATAATCAGGAGGGTATCAAATTTGTGTGAATCTGGACTGCTTCAAATATTTAAAACAGGATCGCTTGCTGAAGCCCGGATTACTGATTGGCAGGCAGTTTGTGATGAGGCGGAAGCCCACAATGTTACTGAGTTGTTGGCATATTTGGGGCGGCAAGCGCCACCGGGTACAGTGCCGGAGGAGATAAAGGCTTATTTGGATAAGGCATATCGACGGACTTTAAATCAAAACCTTTTGCTTAATGCGGAAATAGAAGACATAATCGCATTGTTGTATGATTCCGGGGTCAGGTGCATTGTCCTCAAAGGAATACGCTTAGCTGAGAGAATATACGGTGACCCAGGGGTGCGCAAAAGCGGGGACGTTGACCTTTTGGTTGAAGCCGACCGTTTGGATAAAGCCATAGATTTACTGCTTCGTAAGGGCTATGTCCGTATCGGGGAAGAAGGCCTGATCAAACCGGGCTGTATTCCGTTAATATGTCACTTGAAGCTTGAAAAACCTTTGCCCGGAGGTATCTGTCGAATTGAACTGCATATTCATTTTACCTCTCCCTGGTATGAAGAATTAAATATGCGGGAAATCTGGAAACGTTCCGAGGCATTGCGCTTAGACAAAACGCCGGCCAGCGATTTGGCTCCGGTAGATTTGCTCTTTTATTTATGTCTGCATGCTGTTCGCCATGACTTTGATAATCTTAGACATATTCTGGATGTAGCCTACATTATCAAGGTAGAGGGAAATAAGATTGATTGGAGTGAGTTTATCCGGTTAGTAAAAAAGTACCGGGCAATTTATCGTATATATAGTGCTCTCTTTTATGCAGCCACCTTGCTTGCTGCCCCGGTGCCGGTAAATGTTATGGCAGAATTACAGCCGCCCCATTATATCCGGCGCAGATTAAACAAGGAATGCCTGCCTAATCAACTGCCCGAGGGGATAAGTTATTTCTCAAATAGTTTAATTAGCAATGAGGGTATCAGCAGGATCTGTTCAGGCATCTGGCAGCGGGTTTTTCCGAGTGCAAGACAAATACGGTTGCTCTATAGGTTGAAGCCCGCGACAAATGTTTGGTCTTATTATCCTTTAAGGTGGCGGGATATATTAAAGAAGCCGTTCTCTTTATTCAAGATTGACCAAAAATGAAAAAAATGGTAAACTTAAGAAAAGTAAAGAAAATAAGTAAAATACTGCTTAATCTTTACAAAAATAGTTAAAAACGATACTTATTACTAAAAATCAGCAAAATCCAGCAAAATCCAACCGGCATTTATTGAGGTGTTTCTGTGAAACAGTTTATTCTGCAGTGTGCTGATATCCCTTTTATTATTTCGGTGGGCAATGATAACTTTCACCCGTGGATTCTGGAAGATTACGGGGGCACTGCTTGCGAACCTGCCGCCGGGATTCAGATCAGCATTGATGAAGCTTCGGAAGATCAAGATAGCTTTAAGCACACCCGGCCGCCGGATGTGATATTAGCTGATAAAACTCTTATTATAACCCATCCTGATTACCGGGGTGCTTACTCTTTGGCTGAGGAGAGGGGCACGATCCGGGTCAGCGGTCAGGAGGCGCTGATGGCTTATCTGCGTACCTTGCTGTCTGTAGTTATAGTAGAAAAGGGTGGGCTGGCTATACATTCTTCATGCCTCAGGCAAAAAGACCGGGCTTATATCTTTTCCGGTCAATCCGGTGCCGGCAAATCCACCGTGGTTAAGCTTACTGATGAGCCTGTACTGTATTCGGACGAAATCACTTTGGTGCGCAAAAACGCCAGTGGGGATTTTATCCTGCATCATTCGCCCTTTCGGAGTGAATTCTTTACACCCTACGCACCACCTGTCGGGAATATTGCCGGTTTGTTCTTACTTAAACAGGATTCCCGGGTTTTCATAGAACACTTGCCTAAGACCAATGCGCTTTTACAACTGCTCGCCAATATCTTTTTTCCTGTAACCGGAAATAATCCCATGGCCGAAAAGGTTTTCAGTTTATGCTGTGATTTTCTTAACCAGGTTCCGGCAGCTGAACTGCATTTTAAAAAAGACAATACCTTCTGGAGGAGTATTTATGACGAGTTCGAGAATCCTCAGGCAAAATCCTGATTTAGTAACAAAGATTATAGATGATGAAGTGGTAATTATGGTTCCTGGGGAGGGCAAGGTACTTTCCCTTAACGAAGTGGGCAGCTTTATTTGGGATGTGGCTAAGGGTGGCTGTACTGAAGACGCAATCCTGAACGCTGTTTGCCGGGAGTATGATATTGACCGGGAACAGGCTGCTGCCGACCTGGAGGAGTTTATTGCCGACTTAAAAGAAAAAAACCTGATTATTTGTGATTAGTCTGCATAAGCTTATGGAGAAATCTTGCGTGAATTATAGTCAGGCTTTTTGTGAGTACACTCTTAAGGCGGGAAATACGGTTTGCCTTACTGCCGCAGGTTTTAGCATGTGGCCTGCGATTACCGAAGGGATGCAGGCTGAGATTTCTCCGCTTAATGCCACTTTGCCCGAAAAAGGCAGCCTTCTTCTGATTAACCGGGAAAATGGTTTAATGATTCACCGCTGCTGGGGGGTTAGCTTCAAAAACGGGATTCCCCTAGTGTTAACCAAAGGAGATGCCAACATTGCTTTTGACCCGCCTGTACCGCTGGATTTAATCCTGGGCCAAGTTGTTTTGCTACGGGATAATAAAAATAAAAGCAAAAACCCTAACCTTGGCCGGCACCGGCTTTATAGCCGGGTTATATGCGCTTCGGCTTGTCTGGCCGGTTATTGGGCCAGGTGCTGTCGTTTGGTGCTGAGGCTTTTGGGCAGAATCTGACAATTGCTTGCTGAAAACGGAGACGATTATGGAGGCAGTACTGGTAGAAAATATCAGCAAATCCTTTCCCCGCTCCTGCGGGTTCAGAGAATTTTTTCGGAGAACACCGGCATTATCTTTTCAGGCTCTGCGGGGCATCAGCCTCAGCATCGGGCCGGGTGAGGTTTTTGGGCTGTTGGGACCCAACGGTTCAGGCAAGACTACCCTGCAGAAAATTATTTGCGGGCTGTTGCAGCCGGACGGTGGCCGGGTTACTGTCCTGGGCCGGGCAACCACCGGCTTAAGGCCGGGGTTAAACAGTGGCACCGCTTATGTATTTGACGGTGAACGAACCTTTTACTGGCGTCTTACCGCCCGGCAAAACCTGGAGTTTTTTGCCGCCCTCGCCGGCTGTAAGGCAGCTGAGGTTAACCGGCGGATTTCCACTTTGGCTCAATGCTTAAGCATGCAAGAACATTTGGATAAAAGATATGGCAATTTATCTGCCGGGAATAAGCAGAAGCTTTCCTTGGTCAGGGCGCTCCTGACCGACCCGGCCATCCTTGTGATGGATGAACCAACCCGGTCTCTGGACCCCGAAGTAGCGCAGCAGGTTTACTCTCTGGTACGGGACCTGGTAAATCGGGAAGGGAAAACAGTGCTCTGGGCCACTCATAATCTGGCTGAGGCGGAAATGCTCTGTGACCGGGTTGTCCTGCTAAATAACGGTCAAATAATAGCTGAAACGTCTGCCGCAGGTATCCGTGATACATATTTTCACCTCATGCAGGCGGCCGGGCAGGTGGTTGCCCCATGAACAAACTGTACTGGCTTTTCCTTAAAACCCTGTTAATCGAATTTAGTTATAAGCTGAATAACCTTTTGCAGTTGGCTGATATTTTTGTTTATACCCTGATTTTTTATTTTGTCGGCGGTCTGGTTGATAAGGTTGATTTGGGACCGTTACAATCATACGGGGGAGAATATTTCCCTTTTGTGCTTTTTGGCTTGGCCCTGAGCTGGTACCATAGTGAAGCCCAGCAGTCGTTTGCCGCCAATCTCCGCGATGAACAGGTACTGGGTACACTTGAGGCATTGCTGGCTACAGGAACGCGGCTGCCCGTTATTCTTGCCGGTTTTTCCGTTTTTGATTTTCTGAGGGTAACTCTTCAGGTAGCCGGTTTGTTCTTATTTGGCATTGGTTTTTTGGGGGTTCAGGTGTTCTGGTCTAACCTTTTGCCGGCGTTATTTATTCTGCTGCTCAGCATTTTGGCTTTCCTGGGGTTTGGGTTTATTTCCGCAGCTTTTGTAATGGTTTTTAAGCGGGGAGACCCTTTAGGCTGGCTGGTGAGCAACCTGTCCGTTCTCCTGGGCGGGGTCTACTACCCGGTGGAAGTGCTGCCCCTGTGGCTCCAAAAGCTCGCAGTCTTGCTGCCCCTTACCCATTCGCTAAAAGCAATCCGCTTGGTGATGCTTAAAGGGGCTTCATTGGCGGAAGTGTGGACTGAAATTTTTGTCCTGCTGTTGTTTGCCCTATTACTCTTGCCTATCAGCCTGCTTTGTTTCCGCTGGGCGCTGAAAAAAGCTGTGATTGAGGGAACGCTGGCAGGTCATTAATATACAATTAAATTATATTAACCGACAACCTGGTGTGTCGGAAATTGTCGGAATAGTGCGTCAATTCAATGCTGTTTAATTTTATTGCAAAGGGGGTTATGTAATGAAGAAAAAGTATGTTAAACCAGCTATCAAATTTGAAGAAAAAGTAACTTTCGAAACAGCTTGGAGCGCACCTGCGCCTGGAATGAATCGCAGGAAGAGGAGAACAACAATCAGACCCCAATAAATATTAAGAGCACATAGGAAAGGAGCAGCCGTTATGGGAGTGTGCAAGGTGAGAAAAGCAACCAAAATGGGGTCGGTTTTGCTGTTGGCTTTGGCCCTGGTGCTAGCTGTGGGGATTCAAGGAGTATTTGCCAAAACAGAACAAAAACCGGGTGAAATCCGTATTACCACCAATCCAGATAACCAGTTTGCTCCTGCAATCTGGAAGAACAACATCGTCTGGAATGATGACAGGAATGTAAACCTTGATATTTACTCATATAATATTAAAACCGGGCAAGAGCAGGCGGTGGAAATTGCTGCCGGTGACCAGTTCTATCCTTCGGCAGCCAAGGGCACCTTTGTATGGGATGACGGCAACGATGTTTTTCTTTATGAAAATGGGAAAATCATTAACCTGACTACTGACGATATAGAACAAGCTGATCCGGCCGTCTATGCAAAAAAGGGTAAAAAAGGTGCGGCGGCAGTCCGGGTTGTTTGGCAGGAACTATCGTCTGACGGCGATTGGGACCTTTACCTGTATGACTCAGGCGGCACCGGAAGCAAAATTGCACCGGTTTCAACAGCCTCCGGCCATCAGATTTTGCCCGTTATCTGGGGAGATATAATTGCCTGGCAGGATAACCGGCACGGAAATTGGGATATCTATTCATATGACCTGGCTTCTAATAAGGAAACCCGGATTACCAGCAATACCGGTAATCAATTTTTCCCGGCGGTTTATGGCAAGAAAATTGTATGGGAAGACTGGCGTCACGGTAACGCGGAGATTTATCTGTATGATGCCGGGGAAAAAAATTCGGCCAAGAGAGAGCAAAGAATTACAACAAATTCCGGCGATCAGTTAGATCCGGCTATTTATGGTAATGTAATAGTCTGGCAAGACGACCGGAACGGTGATTGGGACCTTTACTCTTATAACCTGCGTAATAAAAGCGAACAGCCTGTCTCTACGTCGGCAGGGGATCAGTATTTCCCAGCCGTCTGGAAAGATAAGGTTGTTTGGACAGATAACCGGCACGGGAACGAAGAAATTTACATGCTTGGCTTATCTCCCGGGGACTGCCAGGATGATGAAAACGATAAGGGTGACGATGACGACGACGATAAAGATGACGACGACGATAAAGATGACGACCACGACGATGACGATGATCATGCTCATGATGATGATTAAGGAGGGGAAATAATGCAGGTTACCAGTCCGGGATTAAGGAAGGTATTTTTGCTATTACTGCTGACAGTTATGTTGGCGCTGTTTGCCGGGGCCGGTACGGTGTTTGCGGTAACACCGGATACCGATATGCGGATTACTACCAATGGTAAAAATCAGTATGCCCCGGCAATATACGGTAACACAATTGTTTGGGTTGATGAGCGTCACGGCAGTGCCGAAATATACAAGTATGACCTTTTGACAGGTACGGAAACAAGAATTACCAATGATCAGTATGAGCAGGCGTATCCATCTATTTATGGGGACAAGGTTGTATGGGATGTTGACCGGAGCGGGTATAGAGATGTTATTCTTTACGACCTGACTTCCGGGAAGGCAACCAATCTAACGCCGGATACCCCGGGGGATCAGACCGACCCGGCAATTTATGGGGATAAAATTGTCTGGCAGGATAACCGGCATGGATATTGGGACATTTATATTTATAATACGGTTACAGAAGCTGTATATCGGCTAGAAAAGCCCGGCGGTCAGATACTGCCGGCCATCTATGAAAACAAGGTTGTCTGGCAGGATAACCGGCACGGTAAATGGGAGATTTATTTGTATGATATTTCTACCAATACGGAAGAGAGAATCACCAATGATAATCTTGACCAGTACTATCCGGCCATTTATGGCAACACAATTGTCTGGGAGCAGTGGAATAATGGGAAGGCCAATATTTTCCAGTATGACCTGGGGGCAACAACACCAATAGCAACGCCGGTTTCATCGGCTGCTGGTAATCAATTTGACCCGGCAATATATGAAAATATGATTGTATGGGAAGATAACCGGGCCGGGAACTGGGACATTTACTTATATGACGGTACGGAGAAACAGATCACCCGAAATACCGGTGGCCAGTATTTTCCAGCCATTTTTAACAATAGAATTGTATGGACAGATGATCGTAATTGGCATGAGGACATATACATTAACGATACCATGCCGCCGGTAGTTACCGGCACAGCTCCGGCCAAAGGGGCTGCAGGCGTTACGGTTAACACCGCTATCAAGATTACATTTAATGAAGCTGTAGCCAGGGGGTCTGCATTTTCCGGCATAACACTTAAGAGCGGCAGCACGGTGGTTAATTATACTTATCAAATCGCCGGGAATATGCTTACCCTGACACCGTACGCAAACCTTGCATACAGCACCGGCTATACGGTGACTTTGCCTGTGCAGGCGGTGCAGGACCTGGCCGGTAATGGCCTGGCCGGCGAGTACAGTTTTGATTTTACCACAGCATCCAGTGGCGGTGGCGGTGGCGGCGGCGGCAGCTCTGACCCGGGTACCCCGGGCGGCACCCTGTCTATTGCCCCGGCAGCTACTCCGGCTGTAAGTCCCTTCGTGGACGTACCCGATAATTACTGGGCAGTAAATGAGATTGTATATCTATATAATAATAAGATTGTCTCCGGGTTCCCGGGCAACAGATTCCTGCCCACTAAGCCAATCACCAGAGGAGAGCTGGCGGTTATTATGGCTAAGGCGCTAAAACTGGCGCCGGCAGATGAGGGTAAGGAAGATTTTTCTGATGTATCCCGGAAACACTGGGCTTTTAAAGAGATTCAGGCCACAACCCGCGCCGGCGTTATGATCGGCTATGGTAACGGACAGTTCAAGCCCGATATTCTTATTGCCCGGCAGGAACTGGTGCAAGTGATTATTAAAGCCCTGCATTACAGTAAAGGTGCCGGACAGGAACCAAATCTTGATGTGCTTAACCGTTTTAATGACAAGGACAAAATTTCTTTTTGGGCTGTCAAGGCGGTTGCAGAAGCTGTCGAGACGGGACTGGTGCAGGGAGTTAAGCCGGACGAGTTCGGCCCTCATACCAAGGCAGTCCGGGATCAGGTTGCAGTGCTTGTATACAGGCTGGTGAAAAAAATTGAGGCCAAATAATAGAGCTCCATATATTGACAAGCTAGTAGGCTGGTGTTACTATAGAAACACACAATACATTGTTTTAGGGCATACTTGTTCAGGGAAACAAGGGTGCATCAATTTGGCCATACAAAATACACCCTTGTGACAGGGTCTGAATAGTAAGACAGGTATGCCCGTATAGGGTATACCTGTTTTTGTTTGCGAAAATTGTCGAAAAAACTCACAAAATGACGAGCGATTCTTCCAATGGCTTGCAGGAAAATGTCGAAAAAAATTGTATTTAATCAATGTGAACTAATTTAGATATACATCGTGAACTAATTTAGATATACATAATAATGATTTCTGTTTGCAGAAAGGCAAACCTGCCGAAAGGCGGGGACGCAAAACTATGGGTCTAAAGCGAAAACGCTATGATTGCCAGGTTGCCAGAGGGAGATTTTTATGCCGTCCGGTATGCTGGAGGGCTTTTCTTTTTTTTCGACAATCTTAATGCATTCTTAATAAAGGAATCGGGCGATTTTTGCGATGATTATTGTAATGGGGTTTAGGGTTTATGTCTTTTACAATTTTATGGTGCTAAATAAAAGTTTGCATCATACACTGTTTATGTAGTTTGTTTTTTGGGGCAGAGTTGGACCGAAGAAGAAAAAGGAGCGAGATAATGGGCGGGGACAACAGAGAATACCAAATTCCGGAGAGGTATAACGAAAACTATTTGGTTTTACTGGTTAGGGATCCTCATTGCCTTTATGCTTACTGGGAGCTAACTGGTGAGCAACGGCAACTGATTACCAGAGAGTTTGGCTGCGATTGGGGAGAGGTGCCCTTGCTGCTCAGGCTTTATGATGTATCTGGGCTGAACTTTGACGGTAGGAATGCCCATGGTTTTTCGGATGTTTCAGTACACGCCCTGGCAGAAAATTTTTATCTGCGGGAGTTGGCGGCCAACAAGGGATATTGTGTTGACTTGGGTGTGATAACGCCGGATGGCAGGTTTATTATGCTTTTACGGTCAAACATTGTCAGTACACCGCGGGATACGCTGGCCGACGGTTCGGTTTGGGAAATGGCTGACCTGCTGGATCGGGAGGTTAAGAAACCGGTCAAGGAAATAGAGACTTACAGCAGTGCAGGCCATTATTACGAAGATCAGTAAAAAGGAGGCTTATATTAATGCCGCAAGGATATCTTGCTTTGGTTTTACATGCCCACTTACCACATGTAAGGCATCAGGAAGAGAATACTTTTTTGGAGGAAATATGGTTTTTTGAGGCTTTAACCGAAACTTACATACCTTTGGTACAGGTGTTTGACGGATTAATTAATGATGGCGTGGATTTTCGGATTACTGTATCCTTATCCCCGCCATTAGTTTCTATGTTGGCTGATTCTCTGATGCAGCAGCGTTATTTGCAACATTTGAATAAACTCATTGACCTGGCGGGAAAAGAAGTAGCACGTACTGCTCATGATGCCAGGTTTTGTACTGTGGCGGAGATGTATTTGCGGCGTTTTCAGGCAGTGCGGCATGTTTTTGTGGAGCAATACGGCCTGAATCTGCTCCGGGCCTTCAAAAAGTTTCATGACCTGGGTAAGGTTGAGGTGATTACCTGCAGCGGTACGCACGGTTATTTGCCGTTGATGCACCGCAGAGAAAGTAAGCGGGCGCAGGTTCGGGCTGCCGTTGATTTGCATCAGCGGCATTTCGGGGTAGCACCCAGGGGCATTTGGCTGCCGGAGTGCGGGTATGCCCCGGGGGTGGACGAGATTCTGAAGGAAACAGGCCTGCAGTTTTTCTTTACAGATACCCACGGAATCATGTTTTCTACCCCGCGGCCCAAGTATGATGTTTATGCGCCGTTGTATACCCAGGCTGGGGTAGCGGCCTTCGGCCGGGACCACGAAACTTCCCGGCAGGTTTGGGATATGCACCAGGGTTACCCGGGTGACTATTATTATCGTGAATTTTACCGGGATGCTGGTTTTGATTTGGATATGGATTATATTGCCCCGTATATTTTCGACGGGCGTATCAGGATAGATACCGGTATTAAATATTACAGGATTACGGGCAAAACTGACCAGAAAGAACCTTACCAGCCGGATGTGGCCCAGGAGCGGGCAGCCGGGCATGCCGCTAACTTCATGTTTAACCGGGAAAGGCAAATAGAGTACCTGGCCGCTCAAATGGACCGGCCGCCGATAATTGTAGCGCCTTATGATGCTGAGCTTTTTGGGCATTGGTGGTATGAGGGGCCGCAGTGGCTGGATTTTCTAATTAGGAAGATATATTTTGATCAGCAGGTTTTTGAGCTTACGACACCGTGGGAGTATCTGAATAAATATCCGACTAATCAGGTGGCCAGTTTACCTATGGCCAGTTGGGGCCATAAGGGTTTTAACGAGGTTTGGCTGGATCCGACTAATGACTGGATTTACCGACATTTACATAAAGCTGAGGAGCATATGGTGGAACAGGCGCTGGCGCATCCGCGGGCGACGGGTCTTATGGAGCGGGCGTTAAACCAGGCAGCCAGGGAGTTAATGCTGGCCCAGAGCAGTGACTGGGCATTTATCATGAAGATGGAGACCGCGGTGGATTATGCCGTTAACCGGACCAAAGATCATCTGGGCAAGTTTAACTGGCTTTATCAGGCTATCCGGGAGAACCGGCTTGATGAGCAGGAGATTACGGACATGGAACAGCGGGATAATATATTCCCTGATATGAATTACCGCTATTATTTGCCGGCGTCCGGAAATATAGTTTCTTTAGCCAAAGGCCGGCGCAAGGTGTCGCTAAGCCGGCGGGTATTGATGCTTTCGTGGGAATTCCCGCCCAAAACAGTGGGTGGTTTGGCCCGGCATGTCTATGACTTGACCAGGGCTCAGGCTGGCCAGGGTGAAGAGATTCATGTAATTACCTGCCATGTTCCGGGGACACCTGCGGATGAGGTAGTAGAAGGGGTGTTTGTGCACCGGGTGGAGCCTTTTGTTGTCGAGGGCACGGATTTTATCGGCTGGGTGGCTAAATTGAATGCGGCAATGGTGGAATGTGTCCATCGCCTTGTCGGGGAAACGGGACCTTTTGACCTGATTCATGCCCATGACTGGCTGGTGGCCCAGGCCGGGCGTGATTTGAAGTATCATTATGATTTGCCCCTCATTGCTACCATTCACGCTACTGAGTATGGCCGTAACCATGGTATTCATAATGAAATGCAGCGGTATATCAGTGAAATTGAATGGTGGCTGACCTATGAGGCTTGGCGGGTTATTGTCTGCAGTAAATATATGGCCTCGGAGTTAAGTCAGGTATTCCAGTTGCCGGCTGATAAAATGTGTATTATTGCCAATGGGGTGGATGCCCGTAACGTAGTGCCGCAGAATATTGACCCGGGGTTCCGGCAGCATTATGCTGCACCATGGGAAAAAATTGTTTATTTCATTGGCCGCTTAGTGCCGGAAAAAGGGGTGCAGGTCCTTATTGATGCTATTCCCCTGGTGCTGGAGCAGTACCCGGATGCCAAGTTTGTGATTTCCGGCAAGGGTCCTTATGAAGACCATTTGAAACATCAGGTGAAAAGGGCGCATTTGGGGCATAAGGTATATTTTACCGGTTTTGCCGATGATGAAACCCGGAACCGTATTTTTAGCTGTACTGATGTAGCGGTTTTCCCCAGCCTTTATGAACCTTTTGGCATTGTGGCCCTGGAGGCTATGGCCGCCGGCATTCCGGTTATTGTTTCGGAAACCGGCGGTTTGGGTGAGGTCATTGAACATGAAGTGGATGGTTTGAAATTTTATCCGGGGGATTACCGGGGGCTGGCGCATTATATTATCCGGCTTTTCCGTGACCCTGAACTGGCCGGCCGGCTGCGTGGCATGTCTTGGGAAAAAGTCACCACGATTTATGATTGGGGTAATATTGCCCGGGATACGGTTAATGTGTATAAAGAAGTGCTGGCTGACCGGAATTTGGCCGTCCGGGCCTGAGTGAATAAATACGAGGGGGTAATGGGATGAAAGCAGTTATCATGGCGGGTGGCCAAGGGTCCAGGTTGCGGCCGTTGACATGCAACAAACCGAAACCGATGGTGCCGGTATTAAACAAGCCGGTGATGGAGTATGCCATTGAGCTACTGAAAAAATACGGGATTACTGAAATTGCCGTTACCTTGCAGTATTTGCCGGATGTGATTCGGGACTATTTTGGCGATGGTTCGGCCTGGGGTGTGCGGCTGCATTATTTTGAAGAGATGACTCCCCTTGGTACTGCGGGTAGTGTCAGAAATGCGGCGGAGTTTTTGGATGAGCCGTTTCTGGTAATCAGCGGGGACGGTCTGACTGATTATGATTTATCCAAAGCTATTGCCTATCACCGGCAGAAGCAAGGCATCATTACCATGGTGCTGGCCAAGGTGGCCGCGCCGATGGAATATGGTGTGGTTATGTGTGATGAACAGGGCAGAATAATTAGATTTCTGGAAAAACCTTCCTGGAGCGAGGTATTCAGCGATACGGTAAATACCGGTATTTACATCATTCAGCCGGATATTTTTAAGTTTTATGCGGCGGACTGTTTTTTTGATTTTAGCAAGGACCTTTTTCCGTTATTGATGGATAAAGGGGAGGCCCTTTACGGCTATATTGCTGAAGGTTATTGGTCGGATATTGGCAGTCTGGACCAGTATTGTCAGACTCATTTGGATATCCTGGACGGCAAAGTAGATGCGGCCATAAAAGGCAATCAGGTTCGGGCAGGAGTATGGATAGGCGAAAATGTTGTTCTTGACCCCGGTGCTAAGCTTGTGCCGCCGGTTTTTGTCGGGGATAACTGCCGGGTGAGTGCCGGGGTAGAGCTGGGTGCATACGCTATACTGGGTAATGAAAATATATTGCGGGGTGGGACATCAGTACGCCGTTCAGTGTTGTGGGATTACAACTATCTTGATCACGGTGTGCTGCTTAGAGGGACTGTGCTTTGCAGTCATACGAAGATTCAGGCCAATAGCACCTTATACGAAGGGTCGGTACTCGGTGACGGCAGTTATTTGGGACAGAAGGTATCAGTCAAGCCTCGGGTGAAGGTTTGGCCCAATAAAGTAGTGGAAGATGGTACCGTTTTGGCTGATTCGCTGATCTGGGGGGAATCCCGCCGCAAAAACCTGTTTTCCGTCCCAGGTGTAAGCGGCTTGGCCAATATTGATATGACGCCGGAATTTGTAGTCAAACTGGCTGTGGCTTATGGGGCCAATTTAAAGCAGGGGACACAGGTGATTCTGAGTAATGACCGACACCGGGCTTCCCAGGTAGTGCAAAAGGCCTTTGCCGCCGGTCTGCTGGCTTCCGGGGTGATGGTAGCTGATATCGGAGTTACCACTACGGCTATTAACAGATATGCGGTAAAAAGCCTGGGCGCGGGCGGCGGTGTGCATATCAGGGTTTTGCCGCCCTTTGATAAAAACCGCGTGTTGTTGGAATTCCTGGATTGTGATGGGATTAACATTAGTAAGGACTTTGAGCGGAAGATAGAAAACGCGTTTTTTCAGGAGGATTTCCGGCGGCCGGACGTGGAGCAGCTGGGTGAGGTCAAATATGTGCCCCAGCTTGCTGATGCTTACCGTGAGGGGATCCTGAAAAACATTAATCATGACCTTATCAGGCGCTGCCGCTTTAAAGTGCTGGTTGCTTACGATTACTTAAACCTGGGTTGGTTTATCCCGCCGGTTTTTGAAAAACTGGGCTGCCAGGTAAGTACGGTGCATCAGGCCGATTATTCGCTGACTGATTTGGCGGCAATGGTGCGGGAGAACCGTCAGGATTTGGGGATTGTGCTTAACAGTAATGCGGATGATTTGATTTTGATTACCGGTGAAGGACAAATTATCCGGGATGAGCGTATCCTGACCTTATGGGCGGCAGTATTTTTTGCCGGCGGCCCCGGCCGTACACTGGGTATTCCGGTAACCGCGCCGTCGGTGATCGAGCGGCTGGCAACGGCGTCAGGGGGAACGGTGGTGCGGACTAAAGCCAATCCCCGGGCGTTGATGGAGGTTAGTAAAAATGAATTGTTTCAGCCGTTGTTAGACGGTACATATGTTTTTATAAAATTACTGGATTTTTTGCAAGGACAACAGAACTCTCTGGAGAATATTATTAATAATATCCCCAAATGTCATGTATATAAAGAACTTGTACAGTGTCCCTGGGCGGCAAAAGGCCTGGTTATGCGCCGGTTGATGGAGGATATTAAAGGCCGGCAAGTTGAATTGCTGGACGGTATTAAGGTCTATTATCCGCAGGGGTGGGCACTGGTGCTGCCGGACAGTGAAGAACCGGTTTTTTGCATATTAAGCGAAGCTGACAGCCAGGAGCGGGCTAAAGAACTGGCCATAGTCTATGCCCAAAAAATTGCGGATTATAAATCAGTGGTGTAAATAGGGGTGGTTTTGTGCCAAGGCATTTGGTCATTGGTAATGGCAGTATGCTTATTAACTTTGACGCCGGGGTTAATATGCGGGATCTTTATTTTCCTTTTGTAGGCCAGTGCAACCATATTTCCGGCAATAAGAACGGTCTGGGAGTATGGACGGAAGGACGTTTTTCCTGGTGTGATGAGAGTGCCTGGGTACGGACTTTGCGCTATAAAAAAGAGACGCTGGTTACTTGTGTGCAGGCTACTAACCCTGATATGGGCATATCTTTAGTGATTAATGATTTTGTTCATTATAATGACAATATTTATGTCAAAAAGGTTATTGTTCGCAACTTAACGGAACGGAACCGGGAAGTGCGGCTGTTTTTTACCCACGATTTTTCTATTGATGAGTCTGATGTAGGTGATACGGCGGTATATGAGCCTCAGCTGAACACCCTTTATCATTATAAAAAGGGCAAGTATTTTATGGTTAATGGTTATACCGGCAATGGCGGTATTTTTCAGTATGCCACCGGGACTAAGCGGTTCCGGGGGGCTGAGGGAACCTGGCGGGATGCTGAAGACGGTCATCTGCAGGGCAACCCCATTGCCCAGGGGTCGGTGGACAGTACGGTCAGTTTCCGCTGTTATTTACCGCCTAAAGGCAGGGATGAACTTTATTATTGGATTACTGTCGGTATAAAATTTCAGGAGGTCCGTAAGCTGGATGAATATGTCCGGCAGCGGTCACCGGAGAAGATATTGAAATCTGTTTCGGCTTATTGGCGGCAGTGGGTGAATAAAAATGACCAGAGCGGCAATTCTTTGCCTGAGGATATTATGGGTTTGTATAAACGCAGCCTGTTGATTATCAGAACTCAGGTGGATAAGCGGGGCGCTGTCCTGGCCGCCAATGATTCGGATATTATGCAGTACAACCGGGATCATTACAGTTATATGTGGCCACGGGACGGGGCTTTGGTTTCGTACAGCCTGATAAAAGCCGGTTATCCGGAGATGACCGAGCAGTTTTTTAAGTTTTGTGAAAATGCCCTGACTTCAGGGGGATTCTTGTTGCACAAATATAATCCGGATGGGTCGGTGGGCTCGAGCTGGCATCCCTGGATCAGCAATGGCAAGCCGCAGCTGCCGATTCAGGAGGATGAAACGGCACTGGTGATTTTTGCGTTATGGGAGTATTATCAAAAGACCAAAAACATTGAGCTATGCCAGTTGTTTTACCGGTCCTTGATTCGGCCGGCCGGGAATTTTATGGTAAAATATCTGCATGAAGGGCTGGACTTGCCGGAAGAGAGTTATGATTTGTGGGAGGAACGGCGGGGGATTTTTACCTTTACCTCGGCGGCGGTTTACGGCGGGTTAAAGGCGGCGGCGAATTTTGCCAAAATATTTGCCGATGATGAACGGGCCGCGTTGTTCAGTGAGACTGCTGAACGCATTAAAAGCGGGATGTTGATGCATCTTTATGATGAAGGTCTGAACCGTTTTATCAGGGGACTTTATATTGAAGAAGACGGTACTGTGAAAAAAGATTTAACGTTGGAGAGCAGTCTGTATGGGGTGGCGGCGTTCGGTGTGCTGCCGGCCGACGACCCGCGGGTGGCGGCAACAATGCAGGCGATTGAAGCCGGGCTATGGGTGAAGACGGATATTGGGGGGATTGCCCGCTATACCAATGATTATTATTTCCAGAAGTCTGGCGATATTGCTCGGGTACCCGGTAATCCCTGGTTTATCTGTACTTTGTGGCTGGCCGAGTGGTATATTGCCAAGGCGCAGCACGCCGAAGACTTGCAGAAGCCGCTGCAGTTGCTGCAGTGGGTTACTAAGAACGCCATGTTTAGCGGTATTTTGCCGGAACAGCTGCATCCTTATACCGGGGAACCGTTATCTGTGGCACCACTGACCTGGTCCCATGCAGGTTATGTGCTGGCGGGGCAGCTTTTGCTGGAAAAGATGAGGTCAATGACTTGCACGGAGTTGTGTGAGTTACCGCCTGAACCGGGAAAATGAGCCTGCCGGCGGGTGATGAACATAAAAAAAGGGGCCGTCCCAAAACTACGTTTTTGAGGTGGCGCCTTTTTTTTGGGTTCATACCGGCAAACCTAACTTATATAGCCCCAATTTCAGGTATTCCAGCAGCACCACCTTGGTCAGAGTGAGGCGGCGGGTGCCACCGGCGGTGTACAGTTCGCTGTCGGGCACCGGCAGGGCAATAACCTTGACGTTTTTTGCTTCAAACATCATTTTGGACCGGCGCATATGGTACGGTGAGGTTACCAGTATTATTTGCTTAATGCTTTTTTCTTTCAATATTTTTTTGGTAAAAAGTACGTTTTCCCATGTGGTTGACGAGCTGTTTTCTGAAATCAGGGCCTGGTAGGGGAAGCCGTCTGCCAGGGCTGTTTCCGCCATTTGGTCAGCTTCGGCGGGCCGGTCCTCCAGGTTGCCGCCGGAGAAGATAAGCAGTGGTGCATAACCGTCCTGAAATAATTTGATGCCGTATTTATATCGCTCCAATGTGCTTTTGCCCAGCCGCTCCGTGGTTTCCCAGCCGCCGCTCAGGACTACGACGGCCTGCGTCCGGCGGGGCTTGTCTTTTATAATCAGAGGTGCTGCCAGGTATTCCAATAAAGGAGTATATAACAACATTAGAAATGAAACGATAAGCAATATGGAAAGATTGCGTACTAGGCGCATTTGTCTATCACCACCTGAGTAAGAATGTTGCCCCGGGAATATAAGAATTGGCAGGACCGAGGAGGAAAAGGTGTGGAGCTGGGCTGTCCCGTTTGTAACGGGTTCATCATGATAAACAAGAATTGTCCTTGTTGTGCGGGTGGATTATTGGAAGATAAGGGCACTCTGGAGGATTTTTATGGTCCTTATAGTCCGTATGAAAACCAGGAACTATATGAACCTTATCCCGCTGCCGGTGGAAGGGATTGCCGGTGTATTCACCTGTTGGCATGTGCGGCTTGTGGTTTTGACGAGCGTGTCGGAATATGTCAGATAATCATGTGATTTGGCTTGTCGTGGCGGTATAAAAACAAGTATAATTAAAGTGCGGGCAGAAAAAACCAAAAGGGAGAAAAAAATGAGAAAACTACTGTATTTTATACCATTGGCAGTGGCATACATGGAGTACCAAGCCATGGTGCTGGCACTCGGTTTTGTGCGTTTTGCAGGAGAAGGTGAGCTTTATACCGCCTTCCACGGTTTGCTGGTGGTGGGGGATAATTATTTATTTTATGATGTGCCTGGGCTTGTACGGATATTACATATTGTTTCACTGGTGTTGGCTTTGGGTTATTTGGTGCTCGTGACCCTTTGTGGGTATAAAAAGCACATAGATGAGGCACCGGTAGAACCGACAATATTTTAGCCGACAACTTTTTAACCGACACTATTTTAATCGATAATTGGGATAGGTGATTTTGTTTGGGGTATAGCAGCAAGAGTGCCGGTAAGGTTGTGCGCACGGACCCGGCGGAGAAGGCAATTATCAAAGGTTATTTAGTATCCCCCGGTCGACCGTCCGGCGAGGGGTGGCTGGAATTGCAGGGAGATGTCGTCAGCCGGATGGGTTATGGTAATGGTATGCCTACCGGCGGTCAAGTGTTCGACTTTGGGGATAACCTGGTTTGTCCGGGTTTTATTGACCTGCATGTACACGGCGGGGGCGGGTATGATGTGATGGATGGTTCCGTGGCGGCTTTGCAGGCTATCGCCTGTTTCCATGCCCGGGGGGGGACGGCGGCATTTTTGGGCGCTACTGTAAGTGAGGACTGTGACCGGTTGCAGGCGGTACTGAATACTGCGGCTGAGTATTGCAGCCGGCGGGATCCGGCGGGGGCGAAAATGTTAGGGGTGCATCTGGAGGGTCCGTATCTTAATCCGGTGAAAAAGGGTGCCCACGCCGCTGAGGCATTAAAGCTGCCCGATGTCGGGGAAATGCGGGAATTGTTGACCGGCAAAGGGGATCTGGTGCGGATGGTTACTTTGGCACCGGAGCTGCCTGGTAGTATAGAATTAATTTCTTTTTTACATCAGCAAAAGGTTAAGGTGGCGCTTGGCCACTCGACTGCCGGCCGGGATGAGTTGGCTGCTGCCGTGGCGGCCGGGTTGTGTCATGGCACGCATATGTTTAATGCTATGGGCGAGTTTCATCAGCGGGACCCCGGTACGGCCGGTTGGATACTACAGATGTCGGCTGTCACTGTGGATGTAATCGCCGACGGGGTGCATGTACATCCGGCGGTTATCGGTATGTTGCTGAAATTAAAGGGCGTAGATAAAGTGGCCCTGATTACGGATGCTATCGGTGCTGCAGGCCGGCAGGAAAAGCATTGCAAACTCGGCGGTCAGCAGGTTTATGTATGTGCCGGTGCAGCCCGGTTGGCTGATGGCACCCTGGCCGGCAGCACGCTGACGATGAACCGGGCAGTGGCTAATATGGTACAAATGGTTGGGATTGCTGTCGAAGAAGCGATTCAAATGGCCTCTTTAAACCCGGCCGTAATTCTGGGCTTGGAAGGGGTTTGCGGAAGGCTGGAGCCTGGTTTGAAGGGCAATATTACGGTAATGGACCGGGAGTTTAATGTTCTGGCCACTTTTGTTGAGGGGAAGAAAGTTGTCAATTTTTAAGCTGAGCCGGCAGAAAAGCTACTGCCGGTCAACCGGAGAGAAGATTATGCGTCAGGAACAGTGTAAAAACCAGTACTGTGCTGATTAATGCTATAAATACGGAAGCTGCTGCGACATCTTTGATAATTTTAACCTTGGGATGAAATTTCCCTTCGCATACTATATCTATGGACATTTCAATGGCGGTATTTAGCATTTCGGCTACAATGGTCAGGATGACGGCCAAGAAAACGACGGCTGTCTGGATGACGGAAAAACCGATGAGCGGGCAGATGATTAGCACCAGACCAGCAATTATAAACAGCAGCAGGGTGTTTTTTTCGTTTTTTAGCAGGTGCACCAAGCCTTCGGCGGCGTAGCCGGCTGCCTGCATCAGCCGTAGAATTTCGCGCATGGGAATTCCTCCTCAAGGATATTCATTTATATTTATTTCGAGATTTATACAGTAAAACCTTTAACTATTAGGGTATTGATTTTTTCCTTTTTTGCGGATAACATGGTTTTAATAGAATTATCTCGGCTATGCCGCTAATAGGAAGGGGATTACCAATGAAACTGCAAGCTTTTTGTCTGGCCACGGGGATTGGCAGTTTACCGCATAAAGAACCTGCGGCGGCAGTGCAATTTATT
>CAZWUW010000018.1:0-37211 GCA_964636895.1 uncultured Eubacteriales bacterium | reverse complement strand
TTACAAAGGTATATAAATTCTTCATTATAGGCAGCGAAATTTCCAGCAGCTCCAGCCGTTGTTCCCGGCGGGCCGTCAGTTCACGGCCGGCCAGACTGACTTGTACCCGGTTCAGGTGGGCATCAATTTTCCAATGCCGGGAGCGGCGCCAGGACTGCTCAATCTCCGGCCTGATGCACTGCCTGTTTATGCCGCCCCTGTTCACAAAGTCCTGCCAGGCTGCAAAAAGTCGGTCTTTTAAATTATATACCGGCATACCATCACCACCCAAAAGAGTATGTTTTCACAAGGAACAAGAAGACCGGCCCACCAGGACCGGTCTGTAAGATTTCAATAAGGTTATCAGGGAGTCCTGGTTAAACATTTTAAACCCTCCAAAAACGTGTTTCGGACAGCGCCGGGACTCACTTTGCTTTGCTTTGCTTTGCTTTGCTTTGCTTTGCTTTGCTTTGCTTTTGATTTTGATTTTACTTTTTGTTGCTTTATTTTGATATTTTTATTATATGGGATACCTCATAATTAGTAAACTGTTATTTTTCCGGTGCGCCTTTTAACTGTTCCAGACCGTCCCGGGCCAGTTCCCTGAGCATCGGATGCCCGTTACGCCGACCGGCCGCCTTAAATAAATATTCCTTAGCTTCTCTGGGACTGCCCAGCACTAGGGATATTTTACCTATTAAGTACTCAATCTTCTGATCATTTTGATCTGAACCGCTCACCAACATGTAAGCGCTTTTATACCTGGCCACCGCCTGCTGCCTTGCCTGCCTAGCTTTTTCCGCTTCTTGCAGGTCGTCGTATAACCAGGCCATGTTTAACCACATTCCGGCAATTCTTTCCTCCACCTTGTTCTTACCCAGGCTATCACAGCACTCAATGGCAATTTTATACGCCTTCAGGGCAAAACCCGTTGTCCGCCTGCCACCAAAGTTAAGTTTAAACTTTTCCTTGCGCTGGGCGGTCTGGTTAGCCAGGTTCTTTTTCTGAATTTCATTGATTTTTTCAAACTCATTATACCTCATGGCATAATAACAATCCGGACATATCCAGATATTGTGCAACAATGGCTCAATGTCCTGATATAATACACGCAGCTCTTCTGTGCGTTCTCTCTGTTTTAACCGACTTTCCCGAATCATTAAAGATTCAAATTTGCCACCACAAACAGGGCAGTTAACCTTTTTGGCAAAAAAATAATGTTCCACCAGTGCCTTATTTGCCTCCGGCCCAACGTCAGCATCGTCTTCTTCATCTTCATCAGCATCGTCTTCTTCATCTTCATCAGCATCGTCTTCTTCATCTTCCATTACAACAACCGTATTTTCCTTACCCGTCGTTTGGCCAATATTATCCGTTAACTCTTCACCGTTTACACCCGGTTCTTCTGGTTCATCTATTGCCGCCGTCTCCCCGGATATGTCAGCGGCCGTTTCTCCGGCAGCCTCTGGTTGGACAGCGCTCTCTATAAGGCGGCCGTTCAATTTTAGAATATGGGCGGCCAGTCCCTTCATGATACGTAACGCCAACTGCGGATTCTGCGAAATTAATGCATCAAAATTATCTTCCGTAATCACCATCAACATACTGTCACACCTTGCAACCGCAGTTGCCTTACGGACTTGCCCGGCTAACAAGGACATTTCTCCAAAAAAACCGCCCTGGGATATCTCCGCCGGCGTTTTGTGCTGCCCCCCGCCATCGGTGGTGTTTATATCCACCAAGCCTTTCAATACAATATACATTTCCCCGCCTTTATCATGCTCCCGGAAAATCACGGCACCTTTCGGAAAAGACCTGATATGCCCGGTTTTCGCCATCTCTCTGACAGGCATGGCATAAACCTCCTCGTAACCATGGAATTCTAAATATTGTAAATACAAATATTCGATATAAAACACCAAAATTCCTGCTTATTCGCTTTTTTTCATTCATATCAGCATAGCGAGACTATTGACAGGGTAAAAATAAATAGATGATTTTAGCGGTTAACGGTCATTTTTATACCGCTTAGTAGCCAAAAACGACCATTGCCCCCCTTAGACTTGCAGTTAAAGGTTAAATTGATGTTTTCCGCAAATATAAGTGGTAAAATCAAACTAGGTTGCGGGAAAAGATGTGTACTTGTTTTATTTATCTTAACAGTTTATATCATACATCTTATATCATACATCCTGTACCTAACTGAACATGGGCAGCTTTTTTTGTGTCCGGATTTATGAGTTTTTTCGAAAGGAGGAGTGCTTGGGCTTGTTTTTTGCGAGCAATTATTATTAATTATTAATGAAGCTTAAGGCCATAATAAATTCGTTACTTGCAAAGATACTTGGGGGGAGAGTATCGTCATCGCAATGATTATGTTTTAAGTCCTTGAGGCTTCCAACTAACAAATGTGAGGTGTGTGTATTTATGTCTAGTCAGTCCAACAAGGGGTGGATAGTCACCTTTGCAGGTACTGGAATAAACCTTGCTCTGGGGGTACTTTATGCCTGGAGTGTGATCAGTAAGGAATTAACCAAAACCTGGGGGTGGAGCGCCTCCATGGCCTCCCTGCCATACGCTATCGCTTGTGGCGTTTTTGCGATTATGATGGTTTTTGCCGGTCGAGCACAAGATAAGCTCGGTCCGAAGATTGTTGCCTCTGTCGGCGGTGCATTAACCGGTATTGGTCTTATCATCGCCAGTTTTGCCAGCAAAGATAGCAATTTGCTAATGATTATTGGTTTCGGTATTCTGGCCGGTACCGGTATCGGCCTGGGTTATGCTTCCGCAACCCCGCCGGCACTAAAATGGTTCCCGCCGCAGAAAAAAGGAGTTATTACCGGCATTGTCGTCAGTGGTTTCGGTCTGGCATCCGTATATATAGCTCCGCTGACCAATACTCTTTTGAAAAACGTTGGTATAAACAGTACCTTTATGTACCTTGGTATCGCCTTCTTTTTTGTTACAATCCTGTTGTCTCAGTTTTTGGTGAACCCACCGGCCGGTTATGTGCCGCAAGGCATTCCTGCCGCTGCCGCTAAAGCTTCACCGAAAAAGCATGAGTTTGACTGGCACGAAATGGTAAAAACCCCGCAGTTCTATCTGCTCTGGATTATGTTTGCTTTTGCTTCCTTTGCCGGCCTGATGATTATCGGCCACATGGCCAAAATCGCTGCCCAACAACTGCCTACCATTGAGTTAGGCTTCCTGCTGGTAGCAGTGCTGGCTATCGGCAACGCCGGCGGCCGGATTGTTGCCGGTATTGCATCCGACAAACTGGGCCGGACCCGCACCATGCTGCTGGTATTCCTGTCCCAGGCTGCTGTTATGGCTGTCTTTGCCAAGTTTACTTCCGCACCGCTACTGATTGCCGGTGCCCTTGCCGTTGGTTTTAATTACGGTGCCAACCTATCCCTATTCCCGTCCACAACTGCTGATTACTTCGGCACCAAAAATCTGGGCGTGAATTACGGTTTGGTCTTTACAGCCTGGGGTGTAGGTGGTGTATTTGGTTCCCAGATTGCCGCCAAGATTGTAGACGCTACCACCAGCTACAACTTGGCTTTCACCGTAGCTGCCGTACTCTGTGTAGCTGCCGCCGGTATTTCCTTTATTACCAAAGCACCCAGAACCATTACTGTAGAGCAACCGCTAATGGGCATGGGTATGCCGGCCACGGTAAACCCCTTGATGGAAGAAAAATCAGCCAAAGAATAAAAAACGAAACACGACCGGGCTCGCACGGGCCCGGTTTTTTCTCTGCCTTCAGCCAGCACAGTCTGCCCGAACCATAAAAAACGGAGGTTAACATGATTGCCAAAACCACCAGGAATTTTTCTGTTGACGGCTATAATATTAAACTTGTAGCTGTAGATAACTCGGATGAAATTTTGCTGGCCTCTGTTGAGCAGGATGAAACCCCACTCTGGCTGGAAATCTGGCCGGCCTCTATCGGTCTGGCCCGCTGGTTCCTGCAAGGACCGGACTTAACAGGCCAAACCGTTTTGGAACTGGGCTGCGGCCTGGGACTGGCCGGACTGGCGGCGGCCGCCAGGGGTGCCCGGGTAGTGCTAACTGACTATATTCCGGCATCGGTGGAACTGGCCGTTGAGAGTGTATGCCTAAACGGCTTTAACGCCACCGGCAAAGTTGCAGACTGGCGAGATTTCAGAATTACGGAAAAATACGACTATATAGTGGGTGCGGATATCTGTTACCGACCGGATCTTAATCCATTTTTGAGACGGATTTTCACCACCAACCTGAAGCCGGGCGGTATGTTAGCCTTGTCCGACCCCGGCCGCCACGACTCGGCTATCCTGCTCACTCAACTGGCCCAGGACGGCTGGCAAATGGAAAAAGACACCGTGCCGGTGTCTCAGGGAAAGTTTGATTACAAGATTTTTGTGTATAAAATGTTTTTTTAATATCTATACCGATATATCAAATTTCTTTTTCAATTTCTCTTAAATTAGCAAAAAAATCATGCAACGATTTGTCCAGTTTATCCATTACAACCGGCAGATTTTGCACCAAATGCTCCATTCGCTCCCATTCGAGCAAATAGCCATAAATGTTTCTTTGCAAATGTCTAAATCTTAAATATTCTTCCAAATAGTGATAAGTTGGTTCTTCTATTACTGCAGGCCTTAAGCCTGAAATTTCTATAGTCACCAGGCGCAACAATTTTTTATGCCAATCGTCACCCTGAGGTAAAGAACCGTCTATATCTCTGACGATTATTTCAAAAACCCTTTCTATACCGCGGTAAAAATTATCCAGTAAGGCTCCTATAAGTACGGGTTTGCTAATAGAGACCGTAAATTTTTCCTTGGCCAGAATATTTGATATTTCTACAACCAAGGCTTTGATTTTTTCAAATTCTTCCTTTGCTTCCGCTTCCAATATTAAAAACGTCTGATTCACTATAAAATTACCCCCCTGCTTACTATTTCTTGCCGGAAATTATCATCTATATCCTGAAATAGCACTAGATCCACATTAAAAGGTGAAACAATATCCCATACTTCCCCGAATACCATTAAATAATTTCTGGGCTCACAAAACCCTTCTATAGCCAGGTCAATATCTGACCTTTCCCAGAAACTGCCCCAGGCCAAAGAACCGAAAAGGTATACCTTGACCCCGTATTTTTCTTTGAGGAAATTCGCGGCTTGCTTGGCTTTACTCAAAGCATCCGCTTTCCTTTTTGTCAAGGCTTGTTTTCTTGCCTCTTCCCTTTGGCGCCAGCCAAAAGCGTATCTCTTTTTTTCCTCCGGTGTCAGTAGCATGGCAATACCTCCCAGCCCCGAATCTTTAATCATATTATATCAGGCAAACATTAAAACGGGCAAAAGCTTTTATTGTCGAAGGGGCTCAAACCCAAACTGTTCAAAATGCCGGTCAAAAGTAAAAACTTTCCTCAAGCCTAGCCGTTCCATAACTGCAAAGCTGGTAGCATCAGTGTAAGAAAACTCTTTATCAACATAATTGACTATTATTTCTCTAGCCCGTTTCTCATCTTTTTCCGTTACCCGTTCCACAGGCCAGGCGTTATTTAGCAGCCAGTACCGGGCAGCTTCAGAACCTAAACGGCGTAAAAGCAAGGTATGTGTTTCCGCCACGATAAAATTTGTTAATGCCGGTTCCCATTTTTTTATACCGGCATGGCTTAACAAAGCCTTGGCCCGGGAGTGGTTTTTATCTGTCCGGCTTAAAAGGCAAAAAACCCCGCTGGTATCTACAAAGAATCTTTCCAACTCGCCGCCTCTCCTTCCGCAAGATAACGGTCATGTTTTTCCGAAACATCCTGTTTCTTATCTTTATCTTCGAATTTTCCAATCATATTCCAAATAGGATCTTCTTCCCTTAGTGGTGCGGTTCTCAACGGATCAATTTTCTTTATACGGATTTCCTCTCCGTCCAGGTAAACGGCCAGATGGTCACCCTGGCTAAGCTTAAGTTTCTCCCGTATCTCTACCGGTAGCGTCATTTGTCCTTTGCTCGTAATTTTTATAATTGAGTAATGCACGTCGCTCCTCCTCTTTTGTAAGGATTTCTTACCTATAAGTAGTTTTTGATTTATTATAGCATTTCAAAAAAGTTAGTACAACCAAAACAAATGTCGAAAAAAGACTTCCGGCTCTAAGAACCGGAAGTCTTTTTTAATGACAACCTGCTGCCGTGGAACAGGTAGCTTTTGTCCAGTTACCGGGAGTACTGCTGCCTGCGATAGAAGTAATCTTAACACCATCGCTGTATGGCCTCGGGTCGGCTGTAGTCATCAATGACAACCCTCCCGAACCACTGTCCGTCTTGTCCCAGCCGTGAGGCAACGGCCCGTGACAGGTAACACAACCGGTGCGGTGTTTATCTCCGCTGGCCCCGGCCCGGTGTAAATTGAAGCTGCCCGCCCTGGAAAACTGCGAGCGTGCCGTATCATTTCCGGCATCAGCCCCGGTGTAGAAATTATAGTCATGGCAGGAGAAACAAAGGTGTGTGCCTGTCCCTGTTGTACCGGTTGTATTATCCCATGGCTTAACCAGGATATAGCGGAACGCTGAGCCGTGCGGCCCACGCCCGCCTGATGAGTACGCATGACAGTTTGTGCACTTTAAAACAGTATCCGCATTATTGCCGTTGATGTAATTCCCGTAATCATATGTGGTACTGTTATATACATAATCAGGAACCTTACTCGCGCCGATAACTGCATGATACGCCGGGTTTACCGGATTAAAATCCCTGGCTATATCGGTCTGATTAAAACTCCCCTGCCAGGATCCGGTTGAGGATGGAGTAATTGGCGGGCTGTTATAAGAGAACTTACTGTGGCACTTCAGACATAGTTGATACTGCTTTGAACTGCCTGGCAAAAGAGCCTGCAAAGACCAATCCGGCGTTGTCGAGGACCAGTTGGACCAGGTTGCCCCATTCCAGTTATTAATAGCTATTCCCGTTACCTGACCAAGTATGCCGGTTTCGGTGGCATCGCTAATAGAAGTATGGACATCATGGCAGTCCATGCACTCAGCATGTCTTGATACGCTCTGGGAAGCCCAGTCTTCAGTATCGCTGTGCACTCCGTTGACCGTGAAGGTGGGGTGTTTATATGCCGCACTAAAAGGTTCAGAGATGCCAGTATCCATATCGACCCCACCGACATCAAAACTCCTGTGGCAAAGACCAAGACAGCCTGTAGCGGAAGCTGGGAATGGACCGTCAATATTCCAGGCGGGGCCCTCAATTAATAAAGACGGATTTGTTGAGCCGTGCGGAATAAAAGTATGACATCCGCTGCAATACTGAACCGAATAACCTGACTTTCCATGTCCACTGTTGGCAAACTGAGATTTATTCCAGCCTGAGCCGCTGCTGGTAATTGCCTTATCGAAGGTGACGGTGGACGGCACGATGGTTGTTGCGGTGGTAGTCTTCTGAGGCGGGTCGCCGTCATGACATTTGAGACAGAAAGCATTCCCGCCCGGGGACTTTTGTTTGGTGTTATCTGGGTTGGAAGCTTTACCGGTACTAGCAGTGTTAGTGTTATCCACGTTATGCGGCCCGTGGCAGCTGGTACACTGCAGTTTTCCCTTGCCGGTATCACCTCTCACATCATGTCGGGAGATTTTGCCCGCACCATAAAACTGGTTGTAAACATTTTTTGCCGGGGTCGTGGTCCCGTGGCACCCTGATTTGAAACACAGCCCTTCCTGGATAGCCGGGGCGCTATTATCAATTAATGAAACATATTGTGACCCGTGTTTCTCATGACACTTCATGCAGGTTATATTTGTCCCGGTGGCGGGATTGAGGAAGCTGCCAAAATTAACATTATCGTAGTGAACCGGACCGGTGGTATTTGACGCATTGATATTATTCGGGTCAACGGGGTTGATGTGATTCCCGCCGGTAGCGGCATAGTATGAACCGCTTTCAAAGCCCCGGTCCACATTGCCGTGGCATGCCAGGCAAACCTGGTTCCCCGCATAATACTTATTCCCAACGGCATCAGATGCCCGGAGCAGTTTGGGGTAAATCGTATTGTTAAGATTCTTATTTTTTACATCCCCATGGGGGTTATGACAATCAACACATGAAAGGACATCAAATCCCGGGTCATCACTGTCCAGGGACTTATGCAGGCTATAAGAATAGGGCATGCCATATACCGACCGGGCAACAAACTCTCCTTCCACCTTGTATGCACTTGAACCTGTCACACCATGACAGATAAAACACGCTTTTTTGATGGTGATGTCTGGCAGTAGTTTGTTACCTGAAGCGTTATGGGCAGTATGGCAAAGGCCGCATAAGGGGGTGGCAGAGCCTGCCGGAATGGTCCCTCCCGACCACGCGGAATACTTGCCGTGTGGGGTAAAAGCTTCCCAGGATACCCTGTTGGCCACATTATCCTGAGGCAGGGCTGTACCATAATCATCCTCAATCCCTGTCAGGGTCAAGGTATAAGTTAAAGGCGTTAATTGATTCCCTATCCCCTGTTCACCGGCCAGGACGACCTTGATTATCCTCCTGTCGTCAACTACTTCAGCGGCTGCCACACCGGGCGGAGTTCCGTATACGTTCTGAGTTAAGGTCCAGGTGGCAGGATTGCCCCTGATGATAACCGGCTCGTCAAAGGTAAGATAAATAAGCTGCTTGCTGGTAGGTGCCGCTTTTTTTAGCACCGGGGTCGAATGGGGTCCGGAAAAGGCCGGTTTGACAGATACGGTATTAGAAGGTGATGATATATTGCCCGCATAGTCCGCGGCAATTATTTTATAATAATATGTTAGGCCCGGGTCAAGGCCAGGGTCATGATATACACTCCCCCAAACAATGGCGAGCAGATTAGCATCAGCAGGCGTAAAACTAGGATTGAGGCTCCTGTATACCTTGGTAATTTTTGTGTCAGACTCTTTGGTCCAAGTCAGGTCGGCGCTGGTCGGCCCCGGCCGCACCGAAAGATTTGGTACGCGCACGGTAGTGTCAATGGTAACAGTGCCGCCCGCCTCAGGTACAATGCCGGAAATGGACTGCCCATAAATATCTGTAGCCGTCACCTTTACACCGGCCGAACCGTCATTGCCCGGCACGGTAACCCCCCAGGTCCCTTGGTATACTGTCCCGCCAATCAATGCCGCCGCAACAGGCGCGGCAATATCATTGGCCGTGCTGCCGGGCGCGTCCACTGTGAAAGTCGGCGCTCCGGCCAGCGGATTACTCGAAGTAAATTTAATATATATTGGCGACCTCAGATTGGCAACATACTTCCCGTCCGGATTTTTGGGCAAAGGCTGGGTCATTGCTGAATCGGCATAATAATCCACATTGAAAGTAAGACCCGGTATTGATTTTCCCGCTACTTCGTTGGATATCACGGTGTTGCCCATATTATCGGTCTGCCGGACACGGTAGTAATATGTTTGGTTAGGCTGAACCTTCTTGTCTTCGTAGCTTGACGAAACAGGATTATTCAGCGTTGTCAAAAGGGCATAGTCATTATCATACGCAAACCCGGAAACCGTACTACGGTATATTTTTATTTGTTTGTGGTCAGGGTCAATACCGGAAATATTGAGCAGGACTTTGCCATTCAGGTTATTGGTCGCACTCACGGTGGGTTTGGTAACGGTATTGTCCACTAATACCGTCGATATCTGAGTAGAGTAGTTTCCTCCATTGTCCATGCCTTCCGCCTGGATGCGGGCTACCCCGTCCTGAGCGGGCAGGTTCAGGCGCCAGATACCGGTATAAGTATTGCCGGAAAGCCAAGTAGCTAAAGTTCTCGACTGCTGGTGAACATCATAAACAGTAAAATGAACCGAAGAGTTGACAAGGCTTTCGGAACCGGTGAGCCTTACATATACCGGTGAACCTGACTTTGTAATGGGGTTTCCGTTATATACCGCCAGAGGAATCGAATATCCTGCATCTTTGAAAAAGGCCATGCCGAGACTTGGGGCAACCAAATCAATGTTCACGGTATACGGGCCGTAAGTGTTGATTGTTCTGTTAGTACTACCCTGAACCGGTATGGTAAGCGGGGTATTACCGTCAAACTGTTTCTCATTGTCAACGACTGTCACCCGGAGCCTGTATGTGGTTTCGTCGTAATTACCCCCTGAGGTATATTTCCCGTCCCATACAAAGGAGGTAACGGCATTCGCCCCGTTAAAATCGGCAACCTTCCATCCCAAGTCTTTGACCAGTGTAGAACCGTCATTTTTCAGGATTTCAGTCCGGACATAACTCCCCTCATTAGCGGTAACTGTATATGTAACATTATTATTCCAGGGGTTAGTGACAGTGCTGGGAGAAGCATTGACAGATGATATAGCCGGCGCCCTATTATCAAAGGTGGTCGCCTCCACTCCGCCGTTGCCGGGATGGACAAACGTCAAATCCCGCCAGTTGTCTTGCGGGTTAATGGCAGCCGCACTAATCCAGTAGGTGCTGCGGGGGGTCCAGGTATAGGCTGCAGTTGTTGCCAGTTGGCTCATTTTAGTATTGTCGCCATCGACGGGCGCTGTTAAATTTGCAAAGTTATAAGTAAAAATCAGGACTTTATTGCTGTTCTGACCATTTGGCCGCATCCCCGTTATTGCTGCAATGTGGGTATTATCTCCGTTATCAGTTGTTGCGTGATCTATGTATCCCTGGGTAACTGATAATACTTCTCCGGTATCCCAAGTAAACGAGGCCGACCTTTTAAAATTAGGGTTATTTAATCCGGAGCCGTTTAAATCAAACAGTAACACATGGTTTTTTTCGATTAAATTACCCGCACCGTCTCTTCCTAATCCGGTACCAACGGTAATATAACGTTTGGCGCCGGTGCCGCGGACATTTTGGATTTTTATGTCATTAACCCGGCCTAACTGAGCCTGGTCACCCCTGGAGTTCCATACTACAACGCCGGTCTTCCCGTTAAGGGCAATGACCATATCGCCTATTCCCCACTTCTGGTCCCTGGTTCCCACCAAAATTTCCGGCACACCGTCGGTGCCATTAATGTTGGAGGAGTTAACTATATCATTGGAGATAGCCAAAGGCCCGAAAACATTATAAGTCACAGCGCCAAAAGTCAATCCGTCCATAGCCCAGACCGGCGCAGGGTTGTCCACAGCCTCAAATAAAAAAGTACTGATACCATATACTGTTGTAACCACAACCGCATCTTTGCCCCCCGAGTATACGAAAGCCTCCACCCGCTGAGGCTGGTAGACGGTATCGGCAGTATAACCGGTGGTCCAGGTGCCGGCATTATTATATACCAGTTCAACTTTGTTTGCCGCAGTTACAGCTGCCACGTCAATCCCAGTATTGCCGTTAATATCGGTAATTTGCCCTACGGTCAGGTCATAGACCGCACTACTGACAGCAACACTGAATATTTGTGCGAGAGTATTGTTCGCAAAAGAGTAGGCTTCAACCTTGTTACCGGACGGTCCGGCCACAATGATATCCTTTTTTCCGTCACCGTCAAGGTCCTGCAGCCTGATAATCTCAGGATTCATCGCGGCAGAAATGCTAAAAGTCGGGTAAGGATTGGTCAGCCGTGTGGTATGGTTGTATTTCCTGACGTATAATTTACTGTCATGACCACCATAGACCACTTCGCTGACGCTGTCACCATCAATATCCTCGGCCGCCACAGCATAAACCGGCGATATCTGCGGCGTCTGCCAAATCACCTGTTTGTCCGCAAAAGCAGGAAAAATACCCCAGGCAATAATACCCAAAACGGCAGCAATTACTGTAATAAAAGCAATTGTCGCTATTTTGCGGTGACTCTTTATTTGATTTGCAATTGCCCAAAAAAAACGGGACATAAGTTTCCGCTCCCTTGAGTTTGTTATACCCGCCAAGGTTACTACACTATATAAGCATATAAATATCTATTGGATAATTACCAAAATATTTCGCCAATTAATTATTATTTCCTCTTTATAACACCATTATACTTAAATAATATCTGTAGTTGCAATATGGAGCAATGCCAAAAACATTATGTAAACCGTTTTCCTTGCTCGAATACAAATACAAATTTCTTCCAGGGTAAATAAAGCGCCAAAAAAAAGCAGTAGTGTTAAACTACTGCTTTTTTTTGTTCCTCTTCTTTAGACATATGCTTTTCAAGCGGCCCCTGCTGACCCGGAATGCCGCTGTCACCAGCTGTCGCTTCTTCGTCCCGGAACACCAGGCCCTTATACCCGTCCACCGTTATCTTTTCACCATCCTGCAGCAACTTTGTGGCATTGCCAACCCCCATCACTGCCGGCAGTCCATATTCACGGGCAATGATTGCCGCATGGGAGGCCACGCCACCGGTATCTGCCACCAAACCGGCGGCAGTAGTAAATAGCGGTGTCCAGGCCGGATTGGTATACTGTGCCACCAGGATATCGCCTTTTTTAAGCCGGTGAAAGTCCCGGGCCTCCCGGATAATCCGGGCCGTGCCGGAAATAACACCTGAACTGGCTGCCACCCCTTTTAGGGCACCGGCGGTATCCATAATTATATCCCGCATCCGCCAGCGGGCCAAGCGCCGTCCATGCTCAAGCTCACGTTTTTTCACCCGTTCATGGATTTCCCGTTTATTTACTTCCTCTATGCCGTGAAAAATGGTAAAGATGATCTCTTTGATTTCAAAGTAGGTGAGATAAAAAATATCCCGCTGGTCCCGCAAAACTCCGTCCCTGGCAAACCTGCTGCCTAATTCCAGGTAAAGCAGCCGCAATACATGCATCCACCTGGTCACATCATAATGGCTGTTTTCCCGAAAAACGGTGAAACTCCGGCCATGAGCAACCAGTTTGGCCGCCCAACGCCCAATACCGAGGGTTTTCCAGATTCCCCGGTGCAAAGCCCGGGCCAGTTTTTCTTCCGCGTCCTGCCGGCGCGCTGCCATAGCACTTTCTTTTGCTGCCCTGGCACCCTCATCTTCCGTAAGTATTGCCCGCATAATGCCAAAAACCACGTCCGGCACATCCTGCCAGGTTTCACAGGCAATGCCGCCAAGCCCCATGGATGTTTCCCGCTCTCCATACAAATCCAGAAAATGGTCAAAATCCTGCAAAAAATCGATTCCGCCTGCTGCTTTGGCTACCTGTGCCCGCATATCCTTGAGTTCCCCGTTGATAATGATTTGCATCACCTCCGGCCAACGCCGGGATGATAGGGTTAACTCCCGCAGTTTATCATTAATTTCCAAAGTAGTATTGTGCTCACCGGCCAGGATATTTTCATAAACCTGCAAGCTGGTTTCCCCAAAAAGCTTTTTTAGCAAATACTTCAATATATCGCTGGGAATACGGTTAATTGTAAAGTATTTGTACCGCATGACCGTGAAATAGTGAAAATGATGTAAAGCTTCTGTGAGATAGTCGGTAACCAGTTCAATTGGCAGCTTGACCATATCTCTGCTCTTTAGCTTGTTTACCGTTTCATGCAGATATGCCTGCTCGCTTTTCCACTCTGCCGCAGGATCGGACTTAAGTATCTTACTTAAATTCAGATAGAGCAGATTGTGCCACAGGGCTTTTTTTATTTTGGGAGGTGTGAAAAACTCCGGAAAAATCCCCTTTTCCACCATTTTATAATCAACCTCAGGAATTCTAAAGCCAAAACCACGCATCGCCTCAAGCTGCGCCATGAATAAAACCTTGACCACTATTCCGTCAATAGGATATATAGGATCCGGAAAACGCTCAGCCACCCAGTTCATTACAGCTTTTTGTACTTTGTTAAAGCTGTCCCACGGAATTTCCGGCGGTTCTTCGTCAGCTAGGGTAGTGATAGGCCTTGTCTGCAGAAAATAAAAAATTCCCTTATAATAAGCCCATTCCACATCCTGAAAATCTTCGTAAAATAATTCTATCTTAATCCCGGCATGAGCCAGCTTTCTGATGTCAAAATCGTTCAGCAACTGCCCGCGGGCCGGGTCGACGATGTCTTTTTGTAAAACCTCGATATGGGTCTCCCCTTCTTTTCTCAGCACGTAAATATCCCCGCGTACTTCCCCTGACACCAGAGCTTCGCCCAAACCGGGAACAGCCTCGATAAGCACCTCCCGGCGGTTGTTATTGGTAGGATTGGCTGTAAACATTACGCCGGATATCTCGGCAGGTATCATTTCCTGAACAATCACTGCCATCCAGACACTGTCATGGCTAAAGTTTTTTTGCGCCCGGTAATGGATGGCCCGGGGGGTCCAAAGCGATGCCCAGCATTTTTTTACTGCTGCCAGAGTAGCTTGAAGTCCGGCAATATTTAAATAGGTTTCCTGCTGTCCGGCAAAAGATGCCTCCGCCAGGTCTTCTGCCGTTGCCGAAGAACGCACTGCCACCTTTACCCCGTTGCGACCGTCAACCAGCTTATTATAAGCCGTGGTCACAGCCTGTACCACTTCTTCCGGCATTGGCAGTGCCGTAATAATTCCGGCAATGCTACTGCTGGCATTATTCACCGCTTCCATGTTATCAGTATCCAAATTGGTCAGGGCCTCATTTATTTGCTTGCGGGTGTGCTCATCGCCGGTGTGCTGGCGATAAGCCATTGAAGTCAGGCAAAACCCCGGCGGCACAGTAAGTCCGCGGGCCATATCACCCAGGTTGGCGGCCTTGCCGCCCACCTGCGGCCGCTCCTCCCGCTGAATATCCTCAAGCCACAAAATAAGTTTATCGGTCACAAGCCTTTCCTCCAGTCAGGTAAATTGAATATAACACTATTGCTTCATAATTCCGTAAAATAAGTATTTCGTTTTCTTTAAAAGGGTTTCCATCAGGCCATGGTCTTCCTCCAGCCATTCCAAAAGGGCTGATATATATATGAGTTCCAGAGTGCGGGCAGCAGTGTCAACATCTATCCATTCCCTAATTTCGCCGCGTTCCTGGCCCTGGCGGAGGATATCCCGTAAAAGACGGAAAAATTGCATATGCTTGTCTTTCTCTTCCGGCCCCATAGCCGCCGCGTAGTTCTTCATAGTCTCATGCACCACTACCCTGGTAAGGGGCTTCTCATTTTCATTGATTTTACTAAGCAGACGCATAATTTTTTCAATGCGGCCCCGAGCGGAGATCTCACCGTCCAAAACCTCCGGCAGGTTCCGGTAAAGCTGCTGCATCCGCAGGTCGACTATGTGTGTCAGAACAGCTTCCTTACGCGGAAAATAGTTGAAAAACGTCCCTTTGGCTATATCCGCTTTAGCAGCAATTTCGTCCACCGTGGTATTGGCAAAACCCTTTTCGGTAAACAGCTGCAGCGCCGTTTGATATATCATCTCCTTGGTCTTAGCCTTCTTTCGCTCAATCCGGGAAATCTCCACTGCCAATACAATCTCCTCCCGATTATGACCATGGTTTATTTTTATACTACAGTCATTTTATCATCCTGTCAGACTGGTGGTCAATAAAAAAGTTCATTTTACTTTGACCCCTTCTTTTAATTCCTGCTGATGAGGGTTCAGAACTACGGCATCACCTTCTGCCAAGCCGGACCTGATTTCTACCAGTTCATCGCCCTCTACTCCAGTCTCCACGCGGACTATGGTGGCTTTGCCATTTCTCACCACCCAGACATAGTCTTGCTCCTGATCAGTAAAAACCGCCTCATTGGAAATGGCCGGGACTCCACGGACCATCTGCGTTGTAAATGTTACATCAACATTTGTGCCCGGGGTAACGGGTATCCCCTGGGGATATTGCTTTAATTCCAACGTTACCTTCACCTTGTCTTCCAAAATGCCCAAGGCTGACTCCCTTTCTTCCGCGGCCGGGGCAATCTTGGTGATTACTCCCGGCAATTCCTTGTCTTCACCAGGCAGCTTAAATAAGACAGTGACTGCATTCCCTGTCCGCAGATTGACCCGGTCTTTGGTGCTAACATATGCTTCAATCTTTACCCTTTCGGCATTGCCGATTGTAAAGAGCATTGCACCCGGTGCAATATAGTCCCCTGCTTTTATCTTTTTCACAAAAACCACCCCGTTGCCCCCGGCGGTGATTTTAGTCTTATTTACCTGTTCCCGCAGATGATTCAACCGGGCCTGAATACTTTCCCGCTGCCCTGCAGTCTGTAGACTGCTGCCCCGGCTTTGCTTTCTGGCCGCAACCAATGCGGCTTCCGCCTGCATTAGTGCTTTCTGCCTGGTTTCCAGCCCAGTCTTAGCCTGTTCATATTGAGCAAAAGGGACTGCCCCCTCATTATACAGCCTCTGTGTCCGGTCATAATCCGACTTCGTCTGATTAAAACTTAATTGCGCTTGCTCCAGAGCCATTTCCAGTTGCTTTACCTGCCCGGCACCGCCCATTGATTGGGCTGCCTCCCCAGAACCTTCAATCGCCTTCAACTCACCTGCCAATTGAGTAATCTGAGCTTCCAGGTCACCGCCATCAATTTCAGCTAAAAGCTTACCTTGAGTAACGGCATCACCCTCATCGACATATACTTTTTTGACCTTGCCCTGAACTTCACTGAAAATGTTGGCGGTATGCAAACTTACCACCCGGCCTTTTTCCTCCACCGTTGCTGTAACATTGGTTTTCTTGACGGTAACGGTTTCAGCCTGCACCGCTTTAAACATAGATAACCCGCCGGCAGCCGCGGCAATTAAAATTACTATGCCGACAATACTCCGCATTTTCCATTTTTTCAAACTTATCTCCCCCTCTTTAATAGGTGGTAGGTGGTGTGTCGTAGGTGGTAGGTGGTTTAGGATTGTTGTTTTAGTACTTCCAGCATAGACAAGGTGTTGATTTTGCTTTTCATTTTCCCCTGGGCTGCCGCCAGAAAGGCCAGCGTGCCTATCAGGCCAATCATATAACTGCCCGGCGTAACCAGGAAAAGCGGACTATAAAGCTCGTTGCCCAAAGTCTTAACATAACCTATCGACATCATATAACTTAAGGGTATGCCGATAATAACGGCAGCAACACCCAGCAACCCCTGTTCAAATTGTAAAACCCGTGCGATTTCCCGGTCTGTCATCCCAACAATCTTAAGCGTGGCCATCTCTCTTGCCCGTTCGGACAGAGAAATAACATTCAGGTTATAGACAATGGCAAAGCCCAAGACAAAGGCAAAAGCCCACATAATATACAACCATATTTTCATGCCGTCAAAAAACTTGAGTAATTGAGCTTTGGCACTGCTTTTTTCAATAATAAAAGCAATATTCTTGCCCTCCCGAAGCTTTTTCCTAATTTCCTTCATTTCATTTATGTTCACGTTAGCTACCATCGCCGAGGCTACCGGCGGCACTTTTAACATTTCACTCAGGGCACCGATTTCCATGTAAGCCCCTAAACCTATATATAGCGGTACAACCTTCTGTACCTTCACCTGACGTTTTTCCCTTGCTCCCTGGTATGGTTTCACGGTCACCGTATCTCCGGCGCCGATCTTCATTTTTTGGCTTAGATGCTCCGATATAACCAAACCTTTCGCCGGCAGCTCAACTGCTTCTTTTTTTGCGCTCATCAGGCGATATAATGTACCCTGTGCCGGCAAGCCGGCTATTTTAATATCTTTTTCCAGCCATTTATGGCTTAGGGTAACCGGAACTTCCAGTAACGGCTCCGCTTTTTTGACCTCTCTAAGGGGTAGCGCGGCTCTCGCAATATCCGTTTTCAAAGCATGCTTGCGTAATGAAATTTTAAGGTCGTAGCGATCCATATGTTCATACTGAAAATTAATTGAATGATAAATTGAATCAAAACAGGCACCCATGGCTACCATCATACTAAAAGAAAAGGCGATTCCCAGCACGGCCAAAATACTGCGCTGTTTTGCGCGAAATATATTGCGCACTGCCATTTTCCCCTGACTGCTTAACGCCTGCCATAAGCAGGCCATACGTTCCAGCAGAATTCTTCTCCCCGCCTGCGGGGCAGGTGCCTGCATGGCTTCCGCAGGACTGAGCACAAGTACCCCCCGGCAGCCCATATAACCCCCAATAAGACTGTAACCCACCGATAAAGCAATAGCGGTAATCAGATAAACAGGTGCGAAACTGCCGGTAAGACCGGGGATATAACAAATCTTCTGATACTCGGCAGCAATCCAATAGGTGAGCGAAGCGCCGGCCAAACTTCCAAGCAGTCCTCCCGCTACTCCTATCAGGGCGGCGTAACTTAGGTAATGGCAAATTATCTGCCAATTGTGATAGCCAAACGCCTTTAGCACCCCAAGCTGGCTCCTTTGCTGTTCCACCAACCGGCGCAGCATAAAATACAGGATACCTGCTGCCACTATTAAAAACATTGAGGGGACGGTGTACACCATGTTTCTGACGCGTTTGATTTCCTGGTCTAGCATGGCATGGCTTAACTGATTATTGCGGGGATAAAGCTCCATTAATCCGTAAGAAGTCAGGAATTTGTTAATCTGCCGCTCAACCTGGGCATAAGCAGTTCCCTGCTTTAGGGTAAAAACCACATCATTTATCTGGCCATCCATCCCCAATAACGGAGCCAGGGAAGCATAAGGCAAATACGCCACACCAAAAATCCGGGGGTCGGGAACAAGCAAACCGGGCGGATACTCATATACATATTCAGGACTGACGGCAGTACCGGTAATCTTAAATTCAATTTTGCGGCCGCCGATGATGAGGGGTATCCTATCACCGATCTTATAGCCATTGGCATTGGCAAAATTCATTGATATTAGCAGTTCGCGTTCCCCGATGGCGGGCAGCTTGCCTTGTTCAATTTTAAAGCGGTTCAGGGACTCCCTTTGGCGTTCAAAAGAAATAAGTGTAACCGTTGTGCTTTCTACTTCAGCGGGTTTATGCACCATAACATTTTGCACCACCCTGCCGGTCACCTGGTCAACGCCGGGCAAACCCCGGAAATCCTCAAGCAATGATTGTGGACCTCTAGCTATCCGGGCAAAGCCATCGGCAAAACCATAATCACGATAATAATTCTGCCGACTGTTTTCCAGGCTGTCTACCGTCAGGGCAAAGGAAACATACATCATCAGACCTACAAAGATTGTGCTGACACAGGCCAGATAACCGCCCCAATTGCTCCTGATATCCCTCAATAACTTGCGGTTTAACACACAACTCACCTCTTTGCCTACCAACTCACTTCTTCTACCGAGACGGGTGCCCGGTTTATTTCCATGCGGTCCACCCGGCCGTCTTTGGTGTAGATCACCCGGTCGGCAATTTTACCAATGGCAGCGTTATGAGTGATAACAATCAAAGTTTTACCCAGCTCACGGTTAATTTTCTGCAAGTAATTCAAAACCTGCTTGCCGGTTTCATAGTCGAGTGCCCCTGTGGGCTCGTCACAAAGCAGAATATCCGGGTTTTTGGCAATCGCCCGGGCGATTGCCACCCGTTGCTGCTGGCCTCCCGACAATTGCGAGGGAAAATGCTCCTGGCGGTCGGCCAAACCGATTTCCTGCAGAACTTTATATGGGTCCAGCGGATTATCCGCAATTTCAGTGGCCAAAGCCACGTTTTCATAAGCGTTCAGGTTCGGCATCAGGTTATAAAATTGAAAAATAAAACCTACGGCTTTGCGCCTGAACATTGTAAGTTCATACTTGGTCATATTCTGCAGCGGCGTCCCCCGGTAGAGGAATTCGCCTTCCGTAGGGACATCCATGCCGCCCAGAATATTCAGCAGGGTGCTTTTGCCGGAGCCGCTGGGCCCCAAAACCACCACAAACTCACCGGCCGCAATCTCCAGGTCGATACCCTTGAGGGCGTGCACAGCAACTTCACCCGTATGAAAAACTTTATGCAGGTTTTTAGTCTGGATGACTGTTTCCATCCTATCCCCCGCCCCCCTTTTTTGTACCTTTATTTTTTGACCCCGGCCCCATGCATGAAGAATTCAACCATACGCTCCAGCCGTTCCGTCAGACTAAAACCTTCTGGCCAGTCAAACCAGGCAATGAAAACGCCGGACAGCAAGCCATAGAAATACGTAGCCAGCTCTAAAACTTCCCAGTCATCACTAATATCCCCGGCTTGTTGGCCTAAAGTAAGCACCTGATAAATACTATTCCATAATCCGTCCATTTCCAGAAACTCGGGATGCCCCAAGTTCCTTGTTGTCCGGTAAGGAACATCGATGCGCAAAAATTCCGGATTAGCTTCGCCCCAGCGGGCCGATTCTCTCATAATTGCTTTAAGTCGGTCGGCGGTAGCCGGCAGTTGCTGCAAAGACGGCAGCATCTGTAAAAAAACCTGTGACCCTCCGTCTATATAAGCACTCAGGACTGCTTCCTTGGTATCAAAATAATTGTAAAAGGTTCCTTTACCCACGTCGGCCGCCTCAGTAATCTGGTCAATAGCAGTATTGACAAAACCCTGCCGGCGGAAAAGTTCCGCGGCTGTCATAATAAGCTTTTTGCGGGTCTCCTCTTTTTTGCGTTCACGGCGAGATTCCGTCATTATATGTCCCTCCCCATCCTTTTTGTACCACGGTCATTTATGGTTAAAGTCTTGTTTGGGCTTGGTCGTTTATGCCTCTAGTCATATTTTACCTCTGGGAGATTAAGCCGTCAACGTTTTTTTTAAGTTTTTAAGTTTTTTTAATTTTCAATTCATTATTACACAGGAATTTTTTACAAAAATGTCTAATAAGGAAAAAATAAACATATTTTCCACTGATAAATAGTCCGTTCTGAAAGGAGCCTTTCTATGGCCTGGGTAATCCAAAAAGCCAAAATCGGCGGTACCGCCAGAAAGTTTGACACCCGCCCTGATACCGTGGACCTTAGAGACCGTGTCTACCGGCCAACGCTGCAGATTTTGCAGCAGACAGCAGACCACCGGGATAAAATACCCAAAATTTTGGACCAGGGCAGCGAAGGTGCCTGCACCGGCTTTGCGCTGGCAGCCGTAATCAATTACCTGCATTTCAATTCCCTTGCGGCCGGCGCCCGGAATAAAAAGACTTTTACCGGCGTCAGCCCCTGGATGCTTTATGCCATAGCTAAAAGGTACGACCGCTGGCCCGGCGAAGACTACAGCGGCTCCAGCGCCCGCGGCGCAATGAAGGGCTGGTTCCGGCACGGAGTATGTACAGAAGACCGGTGGTCGGGCCCGGCGGAACCGCAGAGCCTAAAACTGCAGGATTTTGCCTGTTCAACCCCTTTGGGAGCGTATTACCGGGTGGAGCACCGGGAATTAAACGCCCTGCATGCCGCCCTGAATGAGGTGGGCATCATTTATGTGAGTCTGGCCGTACATAGCGGTTGGGATGAAGTGGGACAAAACGGCATTGTGCCCTATAGTCCGGAATTCCCTATGGTGGGCGGCCACGCCATTGCCCTAATCGGGTATGACCAGGATGGCTTTCTTTTTCAGAACTCCTGGGGAACCGACTGGGGCGACCGGGGAATCGGCAAAATAACGTATAACGATTGGCTGGCCAATGCCAGCGATGCCTGGGTCTGCCAAATCGGCATCCGGTCACGCGCGGCCGTATCTGTCAAAACCGCCTCCCAGCTGGCTGCTCCGGCTAAAAGCCCGGCGCTGGACGACATCCGGGGGCACTATATAAATACCGGCAACAATGGTAATATTTCATTCCACGGCAACTACTACCACAACAATGTCGAAGAAGTAGCCGAATTTATGCGCCTGTATTATGAACCGCGCACAAAAGGCTGGCGCAATCCCCGGCTGATGCTTTTTGCCCATGGCGGCCTAAATAGTGAAACCAATTGCGCCGAGCGCATCGTATGGATGAATAAGATACTATTAGCCAATGAAATTTACCCGGTTCACTTTATGTGGGAAACAGGCATCGCCGAAACCATCGGCCAGCTGCTCATTGATGCCTTGAAACAGGAACGGCTGACGGGTAAAAGCGAGCTGTTTGGTGATTGGATTCAAGACCGTATTGACCGAGGCATCGAACATGCCACCAAGCCCATGGGTACAGCCATGTGGGCCAAAATGAAAGTAAACGCCGGCCAGGCCTTTCGGGAATTGCCCGGCAGCAAGACAGGAGTGTCGACCGACAGACCCAAGCTGCCGGCCCGCAGGTCGGAGGTATCGACCGACATGCCGGAAATGCCGGGCGGCACGGTTTTTCTGCGCGGTCTGGTTGATTACCTTAACAAGCGTAAAGGACCGGAACTGCATCTGGTGGGACACAGTGCCGGCTCCATCTGGTTTGCCCATTTTATCCGGCTGCTGGCTGCATTAAAGCCCCGCTTTGCCGTGCAAAACCTGATTCTTTTTGCGCCGGCCTGCCGGATAGACCTCTTTCACGAACTGGTGCTGAGTCAGACTGGTCCAAAAAAACCGGTCAGAAACCTTACGCTTTTCAATCTTAGTGAGGTCGCCGAACGGCAGGACAATGTCATGGAAATATATAAGAAATCGCTGCTCTACCTGGTCTCCAACAGCTTTGAAGATGAACGGGGCGTGCCCCTTTTAGGTATGAATCGGTTCCTTACCGGCCCGGAAGCGACTATCGGTATTGTAGCTTCAAAGAACTGGCCGGCCTTGAAAGCAGTGCGGGAATTTCTAAAGAAAAATCCCCGGGTGCTGATCAGTTCCCCCTCCGCTGACGCCTCACCTCGCCGGCGCTGTGATGCCAGATCACACGGGAGTTTTGGTACTGACAGGTCTACTTTAAATAGCATGCTAAGAATTATTCTTGATAATGACAACCCGTCCCGGCTGTATTAAAAAAGGGCTGCAAGCCATTGGTAACTTGCATTGCCAGTGGCTAAAAGTACCATTGGCAAGTATTATTTTTCCCTTGCAATTGACTTGACTATAAGTTATAATTAGTATTGTTTTTAATTCAATGCGGCCGTGGCGGAACTGGCAGACGCGCACGTTTGAGGGGCGTGTGGGAGACCATATGGGTTCAAGTCCCATCGGCCGCACCAAAGAAATATTAGGCAGAAGAGCTTGAATCCTTATAGGTTAAGTCCTTCTGCTTTTACTATAATATACTAACTATAATATCCTACCTACAATCATTCACACTATAAGTAGGAAGGTGATACGGTGCCTTGTGTTGCTCAGTTTGGAATTATAGATGAATTTGATACAGAGCGAGATTATTCTGAGTATGAGCCGCAAAAATATAACTTCGTGGCAATAAACGATGATTATTTAAGTGATTGGTGGAATGATCTATCATTAATAAAGACCTATTTTCATTCTCATAATAGACCGGAGTTTGCTCTCGCACGATATGGCGTTACATTGATTCCACCTGAATCAGTGAGGCAATTTTATAATATTGTGTCAGCCGATAAGCGTTTAAAATCATCCCAGGAGTTAATTGCTTTAATGATTTTACTGCGCACGGCAATCACAGAAAATAAATATGTCATTCACTACGGAGTATAATCATAATGGAGAAATAGACATATGAAATTGTTTAGGCGGTATTCAATCAGTAAATTGAATACCGCCTTACTTTATAACCACATTATTGTTCTTTCAGGCAACAAAATCAGTCGCCGCCTTGTTTCGGCAAATCCTCAAGCAAACGAGTATAATTACGGTCGGTAATTTTGCGTGCTGATTCTATACCCACCAGTTCCATATGCACGAGAGCAATTTCCTCCAGTTCTCGCTGGGCAGGCGTTAGAAGCTCAAGGTTATACTTTGGTTTTCCGCTTGCCACGTAGTTGCGAACATTACATTCACTATTGTATACTAATGATATTATAGTGATTTCAAAAAGGTGAAGGGAGAAATGTTTATTGAATTATATGATGTTTGAAGTCGGAACAGCCTTAATGCTAATAGCAATTGCTTCTTTAATTGCCGGAAAATTTAAATTTTCTATTATTCCTTTCCTGATTATAACCGGCATGTTAGTCGGTCCACATGCACCAAAAATCGGCATACTTGATTTTACGTTTATAGAAAGTCAGCCAATTATAGATTTTCTCGGGCAAATGGGAGTTCTCTTTCTGCTCTTTTACCTAGGGCTAGAATTCTCAGTCCCAAAATTGATTAAATCCGGTCAAAACATTATTTTTGGCGGCACTTTTTATGTTCTAATAAATTTTTTAACTGGCTTAGCATATGGATTTTTAGTTGCTTTACCGCTTTATGAAACAATCATCATTGCTGGAATGTTGTCTGTATCTTCCACTGCGATCGTGGCCAAAGTTCTGGTTGATCTGAGACGTACCGGTAACTCTGAAACAGAACTAATATTAGGTATGATTTTGTTTGATGATATCTTTCTGGCCATATTCTTATCCATTATGTCAGGAATACTCCTTGGCGGTGCGACAACTGTGGGAGGAATACTGCTTTCTATATTCATCTCTATTGCTTACATGCTATTGTTTTTCGTTATTGCCAAAAAAGGCACGCCTATTTTAAACAAACTATTAAATATCAACCGACATGAAATTTTTATAATTATTGTGTTTTCCTCTTTATTTTTTATTGCCGGTTTCTCGGAAACCTTACATGTAGCGTATGCCATTGGCGCTCTGCTGTTTGGTCTCGCCTTATCCGAAACTGAACATAGCAAAAAGATTGAACAGCTTGTGGTTCCGTTTAGGGATTTCTTTGGTGCCGTGTTCTTTTTTAGCTTTGGTTTAAGCATTGATCCACTAACGCTGGGTAATGCTGCATGGATTGCGATTGGTGCCGTAGTATTAACCATCTTGTGTAATGTTATATCCGGCATGATAGCCGGTCGAAATGCCGGACTATCCCACAAAGCTTCTGTGAATATCGGGCTTACCATCATGGCGAGAGGTGAATTCACCATTATTGTAGCAAACTTGGGTATAGTCGGCGGGCTGATGCCAATAATTAAACCTTTTTCGGCTCTTTATGTCTTGATATTAGCCATTTTGGGACCATTATTAACTAAAGAATCAAAGCATATATATAATGCTTTAAATAGAATATTTAAATGGAAACTACAACAGGAAAAACATAAAAGTATTGCTGAAACTGGATTACAAAGAAAATCTGAATTGGAGGACATGAAAAAATGAGTATAATTAGAGAATCGGATCTGCCCGGCATTGGCAAAAAATTCCAGGTCGAAACGAGGTCTGGGGAAAAGATGGTCATTGTAATTCATGACGACGGCAGAAGAGAACTATATCATTTTGAAGATGACAATCCGGATGAAAGCATCTCGATGGTAACCTTAGAGGATGAGGAAGCCCGGCAAATAGCCGCTATTATTGGTGGCATGACCTATAAACCTAAAGCATTGGAAACGGTTGAAGTAGCCCTTGATGATTTAATTATTGAATGGTGCAGAATTGAACCACACTTCAAATGTGTTGATAAGTCCGTCGCTGAATTACAAGTCCGCAAAAGGACAGGCGCCACTATCCTTGCTATTGTTGAGAAGCACAAACAAAAAATTAATCCCGGTCCGGATGACCGTCTTGCGGCGGAAGTAACCCTTGTTATAGCCGGGGAAAGAAAGCATATTAAGTTACTTAAGGATCTTTTGCTAAATGGCTAATCCAGAAACTCTCTCCATTGATATCAAAAAAAGCGACCGGGCCAAAAATCTCAGGATAACTGTCAGCCCTGACGGGGTGCTGGTGACTGCCCCCGGCTGCCTGTCGGAAAAGGAGATCCTGGCCTTTGTGGAAAAAAAGAAAGGCTGGATAGGCAAAAAGTTAGCAGCTTATCATTTAGTCCGGAATCAGCTGCAGAAACCGCGGGGTTTTGTTACCGGAGATACCCTCCCCTTTAGAGGTGAGGTATTAACCTTGCGAGTGCTTGAATATGATAAAAAACATACAAAAATCATTATCCGTGACCACACCCTGGAAGTTCATATCAACCGTAACACACCACAAGAACACCGGCCGGAAGCAATCAGGAGGCACCTGACCCAATGGTACAAAGCCATGGCCAAAGCTACATTTATTGAAATAGCGGATTTCCATAAAACGCGACTGGGTCTGGATTACCAAACCCTGCGGGTCAAAAATCAAAAAACCAGGTGGGGCAGTTGTTCCCAAAAGGGCAATCTGAATTTCAACTGGCAACTGGTCATGGCGCCAATTGATATCATTGATTATGTAGTGGTTCATGAGCTTTGCCACCTGGTGCATCTGAATCATGGGCAGGAGTTTTGGCGGCTGGTGGAAAGCCAGCTGCCGGATTATTTAATCAGCAAAGACTGGCTAAGGAAAAACGGCATTAGTTTAAGGCTGTAAGGGGGAACAAAAATGTCTGATAGCACAATAATTGCTTATATTAAAAAAAACAGCACTCTGATAGCGGTGGTGCTGATGGCTGCGTTTGCCTATTATATACTTATTTCAGCCGGTGCCGTTGCCACCATAAAAGAAGCAGTGCAGAAGGAAAACCCGGGGCGAAACCGGCTGCTAGAGATAACTGATGATAATAAATATGTCTTTTTTCTGACTGATAACAATCAAATTAATGCTGCTTCGGTAATCAAAAATGCCTTTGGCTGGAAGCTGGGCTCTATTACCAGGGGCAGCGACAATACAATCTCGATTATCCCCGCCAATTCCGCTCTAGCGGGATTTTCTAACCATGCCGGTAAGCTTCTGTATGGTGTGATTAATGATAGTCGCATCCAGTCAATAGAGGTCAATGACCGCTTTGCCAAAATTATTCCGCTAAAGAATTACAGTCACCGTTTATGGTACGTTGTTAGCGACAGTCTTAAAGCTAATAATCAAGTAGCTGCTTACGACAAAAATCAAAATATCGTCGAGCCCGCAGCTTCCGTCCTAAGCAAGTTAAAAGAATACCGACTTTCGAATTATAATATAAAAATGAATTTACCTGTTTCCACCGGTGTTACCGAAGATTATCTGGGCAATGAGGAATTATTATTTAGTTCTTATTTAAGTGATGAAACCCTGCAATTCCGGGGATATATTCAGCTTTGGCAGCTAGCCGATCTGGAAAAGTTTCTGCAGGACAGCAAAGCAACCAGTATATTTAATTTCACCTCATATAACCGGCAAAAAACTTCAGTTAACACATATGCAGGGTATCTTGTTAACTGGACTGCCAGCGGGCAAAATCAAAAAGTAATCTCAGGCAAAGAATACTTTTTTGTGAAAAACAACAGTAAACAGGTGCTCAGAGTATCATTTTTTGCGGATGCCGACCATTTCCCAAAACAACTGGAACAGACAGCCAAAACAATGATTTCATCGATAATATGGCGCTGATGACTAATTTTGCAGGAAAATCCCGGAAAATATCGAATAGACATAAGAAAGCATCAAGTTAATTGCCAATAGCGAGAAAGGCGGGAATGCATCCATGAAAATCAAAATTGCTTACAAAATCTGTGCCGGCTTTACAGTAATGTTTTGGTTATTAGTGGCTGTAGCTGCTTTTTCATATTACAACCTGACAGAACTAAAAGCTGCCGTCACCTTCGCCGCCCAAAACGAAGCCGCCCAGACCGCTATCGACCGGGTAATAAAAAGATCCACCTGGGGCTTGATACTAACTGTAATCGTTGCGCTGGGACTAAGTGTGCCTTATACAATCTACATAATTCGCGGACTTATTAAACCGGTCAGAACCTTCATTTCTATGATGCAGGAAATGTCGTCAGGCAACCTGGCTGTCAAAATACAGGAAATTACCACCGGGGACGAACTGCAGGACTTAGGCGGTACGTTCAGGGAAATGCATCGGCAGCTGAAAAAGTTTCTTTTACAACTGTTTCTCACTACAGATAAAATGGTTGAGTACAGTAAAGACCTGTCAATCAATACCGAACACAATCTGGAGACCATCGAGCAAGTAGCTGCTGCCATCGAACAGGTAACCACCGGGAATCAGGCGCAATTGCAGGATGTCCAGAAAACCGCCGAAGTAATTGCCGAACTGGAAAAGATAACGACTATAATCATTGAAGGTTCTGTCGAACAACAGGAAAAGGTAGATAAAACCCATGCAATAATCCAAAACATGTCTCTGGCCATCGAAAAAGTTGCCAACAATACCAGGCTGATTTCAGAAGACATTGAAAACTCCTCCAACGCCGCCAACGAAGGTAAAGACCTGGTGGATGAAACCGGCGCAAACATGGAAACCATTAGAAATATGTTTCATAACCTGGGCGAAAAAATGGCTGTCCTGGAACAGCGTTCCAACCAAATTGGCGAAATCGTTCAAGTTATTGATGATATTGCCGGACAGACCAACCTGCTAGCACTGAACGCCGCCATCGAGGCGGCCCGGGCCGGCGAATACGGCAAAGGATTTGCTGTGGTAGCAGATGAGGTCAGAAAGCTGGCTGAAAACAGCAGTAAGTCAACTGAAGAAATCCGGCAATTAATAAATGCCATTCAACAGGAAACCACCACGGTGATAAATGAAATGCACAAAGGCACGGCTGATGTGGAGCAAGGTTCAAAGTTATCCTACCAGGCGGGCACGGCTTTAAGAAACATTAGCAAAGCAGTAAATAAGGTCGTTTCCCAGGTGGACGATATAAATACCGCAATCAGTAACATTCAGGTAAACAGTGGTGAAATAACCGGCTCAATAGCAGTCATTGCCCGGATTACCAAAGAAAATGCGGAAATTACTGAAAAGCTGACCGTGGAAAGTAAAACGGCAACCGCCGCCATGTTCAATGTATCTGCCATCGCCGAACAAAATGCCGCTTCCACAGAAGAAGTTAATGCCTCGGCCCAAGAAATCACCGCCTTCACTAACAAAGTAAAAGATGATATTAACCAGTTAAATGAAATGATCACGGAACTACAACAGGCATCTAAATACTACAGGCTGAGATAGCCTGATTTTTTTTACCGGGATTAATTTCACGCCAAGATGTGATTTACTTCACAGTTTTTTTAGGCTATCTGGTGTAAAATCAAAACATACCAAAAATATGCTACACACAAAAAAAGGAGGCAGATAATATGTTTTGTTACCAATGTCAGCAAACCCCCAAAGGCGGCTGCACCAAGGGCGGTGTATGCGGCAAAAACGAGGACATAGCCAGTTTGCAGGATACCATTATACTGGGCCTTAAAGGCGTAGCGGCTTATGCCACGCATGCCAGAGAATTGGGCTTCATTGACCCTGAACTGGACGGCATCACACATGAGGCGCTCTACTCGGCCCTGACCAACGTCAATTTCAACCTGAATGATACTATCGGCACCGCCCTTAAGGTCGGTTCAGCTACAGTAAAAGCCATGGAACTGCTGGATAAAGCCCATACTTCCAAACTCGGGGTGCCAAAACCGGTTACCGTTTCCCAGGATAAGGTGGAAGGCCACGCCATTCTGGTTTCCGGTCATAACCTCTATGCCCTGGAAGAACTGCTCAAACAGACGGATGGCAAAGGCATCAACATTTATACCCATTCGGAAATGCTGCCGGCTCACGGTTACCCGGAACTGAAAAAGCACCCACACCTCAAAGGCAATGTGGGCAAAGCCTGGTACGACCAGCGCCAGTTATTTGAAGAGTTTCCCGGCAGCATCCTGGTAACCACCAACTGTATTATGCCGGTACGGAATAAAACTTACGGTGACCGGATGTGGACTTATGGTGTTACTGGTGTAGAAGAGTCGCAAAAAATTGTCAACAATGACTTCTCGCCCTTAATTGCCAGAGCTCTGGCACTGCCGCCGGCCGACATCCAATCCGCCAAGACCCTGACCACCGGTTTCCACCACGAAAACGTGCTGCCCCTTGCCCCGGCTATCATTGATGCCGTTAAAGCCGGCCAAATCAAGCGGTTCTTCTGCATCGCCGGCTGCGACGCGCCCACCAAGGGCCGCGAATATTACCGGGAACTGGCGACAGCGATACCAAAAGACTGTGTCATCCTGACCACGTCCTGCGGTAAATTTCGTTTTAACGATATCGATTTCGGTACCATTGAAGGCACCGGCATCCCTCGCTTCCTGGATCTGGGGCAGTGCAACAACTCCGTGTCGGCAGTAAAAATTGCCCTAGCCTTGGCGGACGCCTTTGGCTGCACCGTCAATGACCTGCCGCTGACTATTGTCCTGTCCTGGTTTGAACAAAAGGCTGTAGCCATCCTGTTAGGCCTCTTTAGCCTGGGTGTTAAAAACATGTGGATCGGGCCCAGCGCACCTGAGTTTATAACCCCCGGTGTACTGGATGTGCTGGTGAAAACCTTTAACCTGCAGCTTATCAGCGGCGATGCCAATGCCGACCTGACCAAAATGATGAGCTAATTCCGCAAAAAAATTAAGGGGCGTACGAAATTAAAGTTTCGTACGCCCCCTTATTGTTTATCGGCTCCGACCGTGCAACGGCAAGAGCGCTCCGTCTTCCGTAAACAAGCGGCGATAAGACAAACCTACCAACAGCAGGCAGCCGATAGCCACCGCGGCCGCAATCATTAGCATGACCACAATTTGGTAACGCACCGCGTCCCTGGGATCGGCACCACCCAGAATCTGCCCGGTCATCATGCCCGGCAAGCTCACCAGTCCTACCACCATCAACGAATTTATAGTGGGGGTCATGCCCGCCCGGATAGCTTCTCTTACACAGTCCCGCACCGCTTCCCAGGGAGTAGCCCCAAAGGCCAGCAGCGCCTCCACTTCCCCTGCCCGGGCCCGCACCTCGCCGTACAACCGGTCCAATGACAAGGCAATACCGTTCATGGAATTACCAAGAATCATGCCAAAAATAGGTATAACAATCCGTGCTGCATACCACGGCTCAGGCGTAATAATCAGCCCCACCACCATGACCCCAACCAAAAAGGTGCTGGCCACCAATGACAAAAAACCCAGTGCCGCCGGGTAATCCGGCACATTCGGGGTTCTTCCGGTAGCCGTCCTGACCGCAATCACACACATCAAGATAACCATGAGTAAAACCAGCCAGACGTTATTTACGGCAAAAACATAAGTAAGCACATAACCAATTAGCGATAATTGTACAAAGGTCCTCACCGTACCCCATAATAACGTTTTCAGTAGCCCAAGCCGCAAAGCGGCGGAAACACCCCCCGCCAACACCACCAGGAGTATGCTTAAGGCCAGTTGAAAATCCGAAACCGGAATGACACCTTGCTGCATCAGTTTACACCTCCATTTACTCTGCCGCCGGCTCTAAGGCAAGTGTACAAAGCGGGGCGAAACAGTCCGTGTCTCCGGCATGGGAAACTATCACTACCCCGCGGCCGGCTTCCCCGGCCAGCCACTCGTTAACAGCCGCCAAAGCAGCCATTCGTGTTTTCTCGTCCAGGGCTGCGGTGGGTTCGTCCAGCAGCATTACCGCAGGTTTAAGCAGCAAAGCACGCAGCAGTGCTACCCGCGCTGCTTCACCACCGGATAGTGTACGAGCCTCCTGATGCAATAGTCCCGCCGGCAGAAGCAGGCTTTCCATTCCCCGCTCTGCCGCCACCGGATCAAAAAAAAGGTCCTTTTTCACCGCTGCCAGCTCAAAAGGCTTTTTCAGGTTATCCAGTACAGTACCGTCAAACAGCGCCGGTTTTTGGGCCAGGTATTGCACCTGCCGCCGCCATGAAATCGCAGGCCAACCGGTCCAAACGATTCCGTTCAGCCGCACTTCACCGGTCGAACAGGCATGCAATCTGGCCAGTATGCGAAGCAAAGTTGATTTGCCGGAACCGGAGGGTCCGCTAACCACCAAGGCCCCGCCGGCCGGCAGGGTAGCGGATACTGTTATCTGCCGGGAATCCGCACCTGTAACAAAAGATATTCCATCAATCTCAAAAAATGCCGGCAAGTCTTCCGCCTCCCCGTTGTATACTATATACGCATTTACTCTAGTCTAACATTTTTTACCTCCACAAACAACACTGCAGAAGGTTTTTGGCCGCAGAAGGTGAACTAGATATAATACAAGTCTTGTCGAAATGGGGGGATGCCAAATGGAAAACCTTCGACATAAAATATCCCGCAATAATGTGATTTCCATTTTACTTGTCGCAATAATAATTACCGTTTCCTTTTTCCTGTGGTCCTATTTACGAAAAACTAGTCCGCTAGAGGCGCTCAAAGAAATAATGCCTATACAGCCTGTTAACACGCCTAATTTTTTATTTGCCATCGGTGGCAATGAAGATATTTTATCTGAGCCTTATGATGTTGCAACTGCCGCCAATGGTAATATATATATTGCCGACACCGGCAATAAAGACATCAAAGTATTTGATCCCAACGGCAAATTCCTGTATAAGTTCGGCACCCGCGGTAAAGAACGAGGACAGTTCCTGGCACCGACAGGCATTACCATCACTAAAAACAAGGTTTATGTTACAGATGGCTTAACCATGAAAGTTCAGATTTTTGACCTGACCGGGCAATACCTTGGCGACCTGATAACTGCGAACATAAAAAATGCATACGGGGCCATAAGACCGATGGGGATTTCCACAGACGAAAATAACAATATCTTTTTATCTGATATATTCAACCACCGTATTTTAAAATTCAATGACAGCGGCCAGGTTGTCCTTGCCTTCGGCAAACCTGGCGACGAAAAAGGATATCTCTACTATCCCAATGATGTAACGGTAGATAACGAAGGGTATATTTATGTTTCCGACTCCAACAACGCCCGCGTCCAGGTGTTTGACCCTGCGGGCAAGTTTTTTAAGGTTTATGGTGACAAATCAAAAGACCTTGAAATCGGCCTAGCTATTACCAGAGGGGTTACGGTCGATAATAAAGGTTATCTTTACATTGCCGATGCCGCCCAAAGCAAAATATTTGTTATCAGAGCCGACAAAAATAAACCGGAACCCCTATTTAATATTGAGGGTTCCGGTGCTGATTACCCGCTCAAAATGCCAACCGGCATAACTTCACACGGTAACAGGGTTATTGTTGCCGATACAGGAAATCACAGAATTCTAGTTTACCGTTATTAACCTTTATTCTTTAGGATGGCAGTCCTGGCAGAGCCTGCCGGTGCCGTCCCGTAACAACATGGAGCCACTGGTACCCATAGGGGCGCCATAAAAATCAGTTGGAAAATTGGTGTTAAAAGAGACACCGGTGACTGTACCATGGGCAAAATGACAGGTGATACAAGACACTTGTTTGGGGTCGCCTTCGGTAGGCAACACTGTAGGCGATACTGTTACGGTAGGCATTCCCGGCAAGGTATAGGTCAGGTCCACCCCCACGGCATGCCGGTATTTGTTTTCAGGAAAAGTGCCGATAAACCCGTGTAATGGTTTTAAAGTACCAGTTTTAATATGCCCGCTGTTTTCAGGCTTTAACAGTATGTCATGGCAATATCCGCAGAATTGGGACATGCCGCTGACATAGCGGGGTTTTTCACTCTGGTTGCCGGTAGGGTTATATGCATAAGCAGTGACGGTGGCATAAATCGGATCTAACTGTCTGTATGTACCCCTGCCGCCATGTACGACATGGCAACTTGTACAGTTAAAACTATGACAACGGGCACAGTTGCCATCTGGGGTAGAACGACCGTAGCCACCGGGAGGATGTGGACCGCCGGGTACTTCCACGTTGTGACTGGAAGTTACTGTTTTACCAACACCCCATACTTCCAAATCATTACTAACAAAAGGACCGGCCAAGGACTTCGCCCAATAAATATCGGTAACTAAGCCGGTGACCGGGTTTTTATTGCCGGCCCTGATTACCGCACCATTATCGGTATTATATCTGCTGCCTGTGTTAAGATAGCCATGGCATATCCGGCATAATTCTTTTTTGCTTGCACCTTTAAGTAATTTCGGCCCGGAGGCGGCATGAGTTACATGACAGCCGGCACACATGCCGGTATTCGACGCATAGGTATCATGGGCGTTTATATTGGGTGGATACGCCGTAAACTTAGTGACGTTGCTGCCACTGTCAGTGAGCTGAAAGTATAAAATAGACCAATTGGGCACCCCTTGGACAGTAGCCAAGCCATTACTGGTCGGAGTCACAACAGCCCAGTTCGTACCGTCTACCGATTGCCTGAGCACGTCTCCGGCAGCAAAAAGCCACTGCACAGTAATATCAGAAGTATTGGGGTCAGGTCCATTAGGTTTGACGTCTACCCCTACTTGCTTTGATGTCACTGATGCGCCCGCAGGGATGGACAGCAAAGCAAGCATCAGCACCCCTAATAACAAAACAATGGCTTTTGTTAATAATTTACTCATCAGGCATCCCCACTTTTTCCAATTATCGATCGGCGCAAACTATATGATTGGTAAATATTTCTTTTTGCTTATTATAATCATTATAAGGTATAAATCATATATTGTTAAGTAAAATTTTGTCATATTATAAAGAAAAGGTAAAAACTGTTCTTTTTTTTGCATGCAAAAAAAGGATTTTATTGTTTTGTGTTGTATAATACTAAATGTAATATACTTTCGAATAAAGGCAAATTCACCGAAAGGTGAAGACGCAAAGCCACGGGTCTAAGGCGTATAACCGCTATGGCAGCCGGGCTACCGAAGGGACTATGATAACTGTGGAAAAATGTTTTGATTTTCTTGCCGTCATGGCAAAAAACGTTTCCCAAACTGCAATAAAAGCATGTCCGGACTGTACCTGGTGGCTGCCGGTGACTGATAAATGTGCCTTTTATGAGGACCCGGCGAAACGTGTGGTACAAAAAACCACAAAGCATTTTAAACTTAATAAAACTTCTGAAGTCTTGAAAAAGCACGGCATCTTACCTCATCTAAAAGGATATTATTTTTTGCTGACAGCCCTGGAAGAACTGGGCCGCCTGCCTGCAGACCCGTTTTTTCACAAAGATTTGTATCGGCGCGTGGCAAAAAAACTCAATACCGATATCGGCGCAGTCGAAAAATCGATTCATGGGGCGATCAAAAGTGCATGGCACAAAGGCGGATTACAGCAACACTGGCCTAAACCGCCTACGCCGCGGGTACTGATTGTAACCCTAGCAACCATGGTGCATAAAGATTCCAATGAAGGATGATTTTTTTAAAACCGGGAGCATGATTAATATGCGCCCGGTTTTTTTGAGGCGTTATTGCGCATTCATTTTACCTCCCGGTATTCCTGCACACTTTTATCCCTCCGGCATATTATGAAGCAGAAGGAACACACATTGGTTCCTAACGAAAAAGGAGGGTGTATTATATGGGCAACGGAGGTTTTGATTTAAACGGCAACAATAGCATGGTTTTTGCCGTATTCCTCATTCTGATTCTGTTGATTTTAAGCGATGACTAAGAATTCCCGCCAAAGGGCTGTACACTGGTACAGCCCTTTTAAATTGGCGGCAGGAGGATTGTTATGATAAAAGTGGTAACCACCAAGAATGAATTGCGGCGCTTTGCCCGCCTCCCATTCACCCTATATGCCGGCGACGCCAACTGGGTGCCCCCGCTCCAGGGAGTGCAGGAGAGAAATTTTATGCCCCGGACAAACCCCGCTATGGATGATGTGACCGGCGAACTGTATCTGGCTTACGCCGACTCTGCCAACAGCGACGGCGAGGCCAGTGCTGTTGGTAACCGCCAAACCACTGCTGCTAACTCAGACACTGTACAGGGGCGGGTGGCAGTTGTAGTGAACAAGCGGTATAACGCCTTTCAAAAAGAAAAAACCGCCTTTTTCGGTTTTTTTGAATGTCTTGATAGCCCGGCAATAGCGGCAGAACTGCTGGCAGCAGTTAGAAATTATGCTATAACTCAGGGCATGGAGCGAATTATAGGACCGGTAGACTTTTCCACCAATTACGCTTGCGGGACATTGGTCACAGGTAACCACCTCCCCCCTACCGTGGGCACGCCGTATACCAAAGCATATTATCCGTCGCTGTTGGCAGCCTGCGGTTTCCACAAAGCAATGGATTTTTTTGCTTACACCTATCACCGGGATCAGGGCGTACCGGAACGGCTGACCAGACTGCGCCCAGTCATTGAAAAACGCAACCCCGGCTTGATGGTACGTTCACTCCGACAAAAAAATATCAGCCAGGATATGGCCGCCCTACGGGAGGTGTATGATGATGCATTTGCGGGCAACTGGGGCTTTGTGCCCATGTCGGAGCGGGAATTTTCCGGTATGCGGCGAGGATTTCTAAATCTCCACTGCCTGGAGAGTGTTTATTTGGCTGCGGTGAACGGCCAACCGGCCGGCATCCTGATAGCTATTCCCGATATTTACCAGGCTACCGTCAACAGGCCCGGAAAAATTGACCGCCTGCGCCTGTCAGTACTGGGAGTAAAACGCGCATACCGCAGCCGGGGAATTGAAACCATGCTGATTCTGCAGCTATTGGCATATGTCGCCCGGTATGGTTACCAGGAAGTCGATTGCTCACTGATCCTGGAAAACAACGTGCCCATGAATACATTCATTGGCAAAGAATTTGGCTGCCCGCTGACCAGGACTTTTCGCGTTTACGAGCAATTGTTACAATACAGGAAAGCAGGAAATTGTTGTTAAACGTAGAATCAACAATTCACTACATATTTCGGCAAACTTCGCCAATTGAGGAGGCAAATTGTTAATGTTTACAGATAAGGAAAAATTTAAAGCTGCCTTTCTGGAAAAACTGCAGACATTGCACGGCAAAAGCCAGGAAGAAGCAACTGCCATGGACAAATATAAGGCTATTGGCGGAATGATGCGGGATTACATCAGCAAAAAATGGGTGCAGACAAATACCCAGTACCTGGAGAAAGATGTTAAACAGGTTTACTATCTCTCATTAGAGTTTTTACTGGGCCGGTTAATGGGGACAAACCTGCTGAATTTGGGGATCAGAGATGTTATTCAGGAAGCATTAACAGAATTGAATATCGACCTGAATGAGTTGGAAGAACAAGAAGCTGACGCCGGGTTGGGCAATGGGGGCTTAGGCCGGCTGGCTGCCTGCTTCCTCGATTCACTGGCTTCCCTGAATTTACCCGGCCACGGCTGCGGCATCAGGTACAAGTACGGGCTTTTTGAACAAAGAATTGTGGACGGTTACCAGGTTGAACTGCCGGATAACTGGCTCCGGGACGGCAACGTCTGGGAAATCCGCAAAGCCGACAAAGCCGTGCAAGTCAGGTTCGGCGGCACCATCAAGGAAGAAACCATAGACGGTAAAACGGTTTTCACACATGAGAATTATGAGCCGGTGCTGGCAGTACCTTATGATTCCCCGGTTTTCGGATATAAAAACAATACCGTCAATACGCTGCGCTTGTGGAGCGCAGAAGCGGCCATCAAGGATTTTGATTTCTGCTCTTTTAACCGCGGCGATTACCTGCAGGCTGTTGAATACAAATATGCCACAGAAGCGATTTCCCAGGTGCTTTATCCTG
>CAZWUW010000017.1:0-38957 GCA_964636895.1 uncultured Eubacteriales bacterium | reverse complement strand
AAAGCCATAGACGGGTTGCTAACCTGTGGAAAAGGTCAGCGCGTTGGTATTTTTTCCGGCAGCGGGGTTGGCAAGAGTACATTGCTTGGGATGGTGGCGCGCAATACCGGAGCCGATGTTAATGTCATTGCCCTAATTGGTGAACGGGGGCGGGAAGTCCGGGAATTTCTGGAGAAAGACCTTGGTGCGGAAGGCTTGAGACGCTCTGTGGTAATAGTGGCGACATCTGATCAGCCGGCCCTGGTAAGAATTAAAGGGGCATTAGTAGCTACCACTATTGCTGAGTATTTCCGGGATCAGGGGAAAGATGTCATGTTAATGATGGATTCAGTTACCCGGTTTGCCATGGCCCAGCGGGAAGTGGGGCTGGCAGTGGGGGAACCCCCGGCTACCAGAGGTTATACACCGTCGGTATTTGCATTATTACCCAAACTGCTGGAACGATCCGGTACATCTGCCCGAGGCACCATTACCGGGCTTTATACTGTTTTGGTAGACGGGGATGACCATAATGAACCCATTGCTGATGCGGTGCGGGGGATTTTGGATGGACACATTGTTTTGACCCGGGAACTAGCCATGCAAAATCAATATCCGGCCATAGATATCCTGGCCAGTGTCAGCCGGGTAATGATTGATATTGTTTCCGCAGAGCATCGTCAGGCTGCTGGGGAGCTGCGCAGCATTCTGGCCACTTACCGGGAGGCCAAAGATTTAATAGATATAGGGGCTTATGTAAAAGGCAGCAATCCTAAAATAGATTACGCCATTACTATGATTGATGCGGTCCTTGATTATCTCCGGCAGGGTGTTGACGAACAGTATACATATACCGAGGCAGTGGAACTTTTGGGACAACTTCTGGGATTGGCTAAGACAGCTTAAGGCGGTGTAGTTGCTGTATGAAACCCTTTGAATTTAAGCTGCAGACAGCGCTGAATCTAAAACAGAAAGCAGAAGACCGGAGCAAAGAAGAACTTCAGCGCTTAACAGTCAGATATCACGAAGCTTTGGCACACCTGGCTGATCTTGAAGAGCAGTTGAACCGGTTGGAAGAACAGCGCCGGCGATATCAGGAAACCAGTGTAGAAGTAGCAGAAATACGGATTTGTCTGAATTACCTGACGGTTATGCATGATAAGATTTTACGGCAAAATGAAGTCATCCGGCTGATTGCGGCCGAGATTGACAAAACCCGGCAGGTACTTATAGAAATAATGCGGCAGCGCAAGGTGTTAGAGAAGCTGAAGGGTAAGCATTACGCCCAATATCAGCTAGAACTAAGCAGAGAAGAACAGAAGATTATTGATGAAATGGCAACTAACGGCTACAATCGGAAGGATTCGGCTTTGTTTCACCGGGTTTGATTTGCCAGCCGCTACGATTTTGGCAGCCTTATTTATAGGAGGTTTTTGGCATTGGCATTACGAAGGGCCTTTAAAATATCAACAATAATTATAATGATTTTGTTGGGTATTAGCGCTCTGATGTTTGCGCTGGACTACCTGGATATTTTTCCTGTAACCGGGATGATGCAGAATGTGCCGGTAGTGGGGGAATTAGCCGTTAAAAGGGATAAAACCGGTGGTGAAAAAAGTACTGATGAATTAATTAAAGAAGCCGAGGCAGAAGTGAAAAAAGCTTCGCTTCGTGAAATCGAGCAATATAAACGGGATATTGAGCGTTATAAAAAGAAAGTAAGTGAGATAGAACAGCAAGTGTCGGTAATCAGTAAAGAAAAAAAATTACTGGAAACCCGAAATATGAGTTTGCAGACTAAAGTTGACGGGCTGGAGGCCTTGCAGAAAGAGCAGGAGTTGGCTGCTAAACCGGATTTTCCTAAACTGGCGCAATATTACAGTGGGATGAAGCCGGCGGCGGCGGTCAAGATTATGGATAACCTTACGGTAGAAATGAATGTGGGTATTCTCCAAAACCTTGAAGGAGATCAGGTGGCCAAAATATTGAGTGCCATGGACCCTAAGAAGGCCGCCGTCTTGGTGGAACAAATGAACGGCCAGGAAAATAGCCGTTAACCCCGGGACGGATGTCATAATACTTTATGAAAGGAGGTGAGCATGTGGAAGCAACAGCAATCATAGCGGCGCCCGCGGTTACTGGAGAAAGCAGGTTACCGGCCAATGCGCCTCAGAGTAATGGAGATTTTAAAGCAGTATTGAAGCAGCAGGTAAGTGAAACTGGTAGTGAAACTGGTAGTGAAACTGGTAGTGAAACTGGTAGTGAAACTGGTAGTCAATTAGGTAGTCAAATGGGTATAGGTTTAGTCAATCACGGTGCTGTCCAGCCAGAGACGCAGAAGCCTCTTTCTATGGAAGTCGCTGGAAGCGGAGAAGATGTTAACCTGGCGGGGGTTACTGCCCTGTTAAAACTTTTGCAGGAAACCTTGGCGGGAGCCGGATACCAGCAAGAGGTGGCAGGTATAGGAAATGCGGAAATGGCCGGTAATGCAGTAAATGCTGGTATTGCTGGGATTGCCGCAAGTGCTGATACTGCCGGGATTGCCGCAAGTGTTGGCAATGTAGGGGCTGTTGGAACACCGGGAGCAACGGGTACAACAGTATTTACCGGAGCTTCGAAAACATCCGGAGATGACGGAATTACAGTAAATACCGGCATCACCGGAAAAATTATCACCACCGGAAGCATGGAAACCGCAGCCGGCACATGGCAAACTAATGCTGCTGCTGCGGGCAGCAATGTCACAGCAGGCAATATTTTACAGACAGGTCAACATCCTTTGATATCTAATGACTTGATGCTGAAATTGTCGGAGTTGGTTAACAAGTTTTCTGCGGGTAAGGAAATCACGGGCGAAATTCAGGAATTAATGAAAAATTACGGTGCCGGCCCGGTGCTTAAAGCCATGAAGGAAATACTAGCTGGTTTGGCGGGTACCAACATTGATGCCGCCAAAGTAATAAACATTACGGTCATGCAGGAAAACGGCGCGAACAAGCCCGCAGTTTTTGTTATTCCAGGTGAAACAGTAAATGGGCAGCAGGCACAGGTTTCCCGCCCTGCGGATAATTTTGCAGGTTTACAACAGGATACAGGGCAGGGGAACGGTGAAGCCCGCAATTTTACCTCGTTTACACCGGTTACTGAAGCAACAGCAAGATTTGTCGCGGCACAGCCGGTAGAAACTGTTAAACCTCCGGTAAACAATCTGGCCCGCTGGACGGAGGATATTTTGGCGAATATCGGCGAAAAAGCCAAGCTTATCCTGGGCAGCAGTCAATCAGAAATGCAAATTCAGTTGAAACCTGATTTCCTTGGAAAAGTTAACCTGCAGGTAACTATGGAGAATGGACAGGTGACAGCCCGCATTGGGGTGGAGAATTTACAGGTAAAAGAACTGGTGGAAGCAAATCTGAAGCAACTCCAGCAGAATCTGGACAGCCAGGGGCTCAAAGTAAGTAACTTAGTGGTTGATTTAACCGCAAACCGGCAATTCCAACACTTTAACCGGCATCAGGATCAAGGCAAAGCGGTCCGGGTTAATGCTACTGCTAATAATGAGGAGTATGGCAGTTTGTTGCCGGAAGACCGTTCCGCACCAGTTGGCTGGCGCAGCATGGACAGCACGGTAGATTATATTGCGTAGGGGGTGAGGATATTGACCCAGGTAAATGCCAGCGGTAGCGCTCAGGGACAGAATCAAATCATTAATGCCACGAAAAATGTTCTTGGGAAAGATGATTTTTTAAAGCTGCTGATGACTCAGCTAAAATACCAGAATCCTATGGAACCGGCAGATAACAAGGAGTTTATTGCTCAGATGGCACAGTTTACTTCATTGGAACAAATGGGCAACATCAGCGCCGGATTTGCTGAATTAAACAAGGTACAATTTGGCTTGCTGCAGGAAACAGCTGCGAGTAGGGCGATAAACATGATTGGACGCAATGTTGAAGCATTCAACCCGGAAACCAAGGAAACAGTTAGCGGAATTGTAACCGGCATGAATATGACAGATGGTATTCCCAGAATCACCGTCGGTAACAGAGAAGTAGATATTGACACGGTTATCAAAGTGACAGCCGGTTAGGTGGTGAAATTATGGTAGATAAATTATTTTTTCCGCAGCCTATTATGCCGGTGGGAAAACCTCAGTCAAGTGAAAAAACCAGACAGACTAACATCCCGCAGACACCTTTCCAGGAGATTCTGCAGGAAAAGGCGGGAAGAAATGATGTCGTGTTTTCCCAGCATGCCCGTCAGCGGCTGCAATTAAGAAATATTGAGCTTACACCGGCGGATATGGCTAAAATAAATGCTGCGGTGGATAAAGCAGCGGCCAAGGGGGCCCGGGATTCACTGATTTTGATGAATGACCTGGCATTTGTGGTAAGTGTGAAAAACAAAACCATAATCACAGCGGTGGATGGTAACAGTATGCAGGACCATGTATTTACCAACATCGACAGTGCTGTGATAGTTTAACTGGGTTGTAAAAGCTTATCGGGGCCGGACCTCTGAGAGGAAGCCCTAAAGCCGTGGACTGATGGAAACGGTAAAAAATTAAATAGTTGATTGGAGGTCGATTGTTTTATGATGAGATCCCTTTATTCCGGGGTTTCCGGATTGCGTAACCACCAGACCAGGATGGACGTAATCGGTAACAACATTGCCAACGTTAATACTACCGGGTTTAAGAGAAACCGGGTATCTTTCCAGGACATGGTCTACCAAAATATGCGGGGTGCATCCGCACCGACCGCTACTCAGGGTGGCACGAATCCGATGCAGATTGGCTTGGGTGTTAACCTTGCTTCGATTGATACTATAATTTCTCAGGGGAGCACCCAGACCACCGGAAAATTAAATGACCTGATGATTCAGGGGGATGGCTATTTTGTTTTGGGTGATAGTGGCGGGACTAACTTGAAGTATACCCGGGCAGGTAATTTTGTATTTGATTCCGCTGGCGATTTGGTGAATCCGGCAAATGGTATGTATGTTTTGGATACGGGTGGGGCACGAATTAATGTTCCCACTAATAGTCAAAGCTGGAAAATAGATGCCCTCGGTAATGTCACATATGTTGATGCACTAGGTGTCACAGTAGCTGCAGCGCAAATCCGGATAGCCAAATTTTCAAACCCGTCCGGCCTTGAGAAGATAGGTGAAAACCTTTACCAACAGACAACAAACTCAGGTGTTGTTATACCTGGTTTTGCCGGTGATGCTGCAAACGGTCTCGGCAATACCAACATCATACCCGGGGCTCTCGAAATGTCGAACGTGGATTTATCTCAGGAATTTACCGATATGATCATTACTCAACGGGGTTTTCAGGCCAATTCACGAATCATCACAGTCTCTGACGAAATGCTTCAGGAACTGGTTAACCTTAAACGTTAATAGCCTTAAGTATTAATGTTTGGTTGCGGTTAAGGATTCAAATCCGGGCAGCTAGTTGCTGTCCGGATTGGATCCGCAAAATAGAAAGAAGGGGTAGGGCATGATCAAAGTGACCCGAATGAACGGTATGGAACTGGTAATCAATGGTGACCTCATTGAATTTCTTGAGGCCACTCCGGATACGGTTCTAACCTTGACCAACGGGAAGAAGTTTGTCCTCAAAGACTCGGTGGAAGAGGTAATTCAAAAAGCGATTGATTACAAGCGATCCATAGGTATTAAAGTGGTAGAACAAATTCCTCAGCGCAGTTGCGGTGAGGAATAACGGGAGGTTGGTAAGATGGCGGACGAACTTGTTAATGAGGCAGAAAGTCAGGAAACAAAATCCAAGGTGAATCCCAATACAATTAAATTGATTATCGCCGGGGTGGTGATGATTATCCTGGCGGCCGGGATTTCCTTTGCGGTGGCAACTTTTGCTATGAAATCTACGGCTCCGCAGGCAGAGAAAGGGGACGGCTATGGTAAGGTAAAGACAGAAAAACTGGAAGTAACATATGATGTTGGTGAGTTTATTACTAATATTAAAGATAAAAACGCCGCCAGCCGTTTTTTGAAAATTCGTATTGTCCTTGATCTGCCCGGCAAAGAAGTGGAAGAAGAAATAATAAACAAACTGCCTCAGGTGCAGCATACCATTAACACCGAGCTGCGTGCCCAATCAGTGGAAAATCTTATGGCTGACAATGCTACGACAAAGCTTAGCGTGGACTTAACAAAGCGGATTAATGAATTACTAATCAAAGGCAATGTAAACAGTGTCTATTTTACAAGTTTTGTTGTTCAATAATAACTTTTGGTTAACAGCAAGGGAGGTGGTAAGTAAGTGGGTGAAATTCTTTCCCAGGAAGAGATTGATGCGTTATTAAACGCTCTCACCACCGGTGAAAGTAAGTCGGCTAATTATCAAAAAGCAGATGAGAGTCATAAGAAAGTCCGGGTATATGATTTTAAGCGTCCCAATAAGTTTTCCAAGGAACAGATTCATACCCTGCAGGCTATTCACGAAAATTACGCCCGGTTAATGGCTACATTCTTTTCCGCTCATTTACGCACCTTTGTACAAATGTCTGTCCATGCAGTAGAGCAATTGACCTATGATGAATTTATCAAGTCTATGCCTAATCCGACCATCATGAATATTTTCCAGATGGAACCACTGGCGGGTAATGCCATTCTGGAGATTAACCCGGGTCTGGCATTTAGTATGCTGGATCGGCTTTTTGGAGGTCCGGGCGAAGCCCCGGAAAAAATCAGAGGACTGACAGACATTGAAAGAACGGTATTAGAGAAAATTGTCATTAGATCTCTGCAAATTCTCCGGGAAGGCTGGGAAAACATTATTCAGTTCCATCCCAAGCTGGAAGTGATTGAGACAAATCCGTTATTCACACAGATAGTATCACCGTCTGAAATGGTGGTGCTGGTAACTTTCCAGACTTCTATTGGTGAAAATCAGGGCTTGATGAATCTTTGTTTACCATTTATTGTTTTGGAACCGATAATCGGGAAACTTTCGGCTCACTTCTGGTTTGCCGGCACAGCCAAGGGGCAAACCGCAGAAAACATGGCCAATATAAGAAGACGTATTGAAAAAGCCAAGGTCAATTTATCAGTAGTACTGGGCCAGGCAAACATTACTTTGGGTGAACTCCTGGAACTGCAAACCGGCGATGTAATCCAGCTTGAAAGTTCAATAAACAACTGTTTACCGATGTTAGTTGGTACCAAACAAAAGTTTTTGGGCCGGCCGGGTGTGGTTGGCAGTAAAATGGCGGTGGAAATTACTTCCATCGTACTGGAAGGAGAGGAAGATGATGAGTGAAGGTGTTCTATCGCAAGAGGAAATAGATGCCCTGTTAAAGACGGATGCTATGGATCAGGAGCAAACTGATGACGGCGGGGCGGCACCGGAGACCGGGCCAGCTCCAACAAACACAGTATTGTCGGAGGCAGAGCGGGATGCTATTGGCGAAGTAGCTAACATTATAATGGGTTCCGCTGCTACCGCGCTTTCTACTTTGCTGGGGAAAAAAGTGGAGATAACCACGCCCCGGTTGGAAATTACCACACCGGAGAAGCTGCGGCATGATTACCCGTTACCGTATTTGTTAGTCAATGTAGAATATGTTACCGGTTTAGAAGGGTCAAGCGTCCTGATTATCCGGGATAAAGATGCCGGTATCATTGTTGACCTGATGATGATGGGTGATGGTTCCAATCCACCGGCCGAATTAACGGACATGCATATAAGTGCTATGGCTGAAGCCATGAATCAGATGATGGGGGCATCGGCCACAGCGCTGTCTACTATTCTTAAAAAAAGAGTGGAAATATCGCCCCCAACTTCAGAAATGATTAACCTGGCAACTGATGAGTTAAAAGGAACCGTAGGCCAAATAGGCATTGAACTGGCTAAAGTCGCTTTTTATATCCAAATAGAAGACCTGGTAGACAGTGAAATGATGCAATTGATACCGGTGGATTTTGCCAGAGAAATGGCCAGAAACCTGATAGGCGATATAACGGCCGGCAATAATGAGGCGTTAGGTGAGGTTGCTGCTGCTCAGCCTGCTGTGGCACCGCCACCGCCATCAGAACCGGTACGGCAGCCGGTGGCAGCTCAACCGGTAACGCCAGTGTCACAGCCTAATGTGGTACAAATGCCGCCGGTTGCCCCGGCATCTATTTTTGCCGGTTCAGTAGTTACGCCGGGAGTGATGATGCCAGGTCAGGGAGTAACGGTGCAACAAGCCCAATTTGCTCCGCTGCAGGGAGGTTTACAGGCCAGAGAGATTGCCAATATTGATTTGATTTTGGATGTTCCGTTACAGATCACAGTCGAATTAGGCAAAGCCCGGAAAACAATTAGAGAGATTTTAGCTTTAAGTGCCGGTTCTGTCGTAGAGCTGGATAAACTGGCCGGTGAGCCGGTGGATTTGCTGGTTAACGGTAAATTGCTGGCTAAAGGTGAAGTGGTGGTCATCGATGAAAACTTTGGTGTCCGAGTCACTGATATTATCAGTCCCGTAGAAAGAGTGACCAATTTACAATAACAGTAAAGGAGGACAGTTATGGGTGCTCGCATATTAATAGTTGATGATGCTGCTTTCATGCGTATGATGATCAAAGATATCCTGGGTAAAAACGGTTATCAAATTGTCGGTGAAGCCGAAAACGGCGCCGTAGCGGTGGAAAAATACAAAGAATTACAGCCTGACCTGACCACTATGGACATAACCATGCCGGAAATGGATGGTATTACCGCAGTCAAAGAAATCAGAAAAGCCGACCCCAAGGCCAATATCATTATGTGCAGCGCTATGGGCCAGCAAGCCATGGTAATTGATGCCATTCAGGCCGGTGCCAAGGATTTTATTGTCAAACCATTTCAACCGGACCGGGTATTGGAGGCGGTACGCAAGGCATTGAGCTAATAGAGAGGGGTATTCGCGTGGTCACTGGTAAAAAAATCCTTGTTTATTTTTTGCCGGCTTTTATCTGGCTCTTAGTTACCGTACCAACCGCATTTGCCGTCTCCGGGCAACTGAACCTGCCACAGCCGAGTGAACCACAGATTGCACAACCCCCCAGCATGTTCTGGTTGTTTATCAAACTTGGCATTAGCCTTGTGGTGATTGTTGGTCTCACTTACCTTACAGTCAGGGTACTGCGCCGGAACCTCACTTATACATCGGCCGGCGAGTTTATAAGAGTACTTGATCAGCATGCCTTTGCCATTAATAAGGGTGTTTATATTGCCGAAGTTGCCGGTAAGGTTTTTGTACTAGGGGTTACGGATCAAAACATCAGTATCCTTTCTGAAATCAATGATGAACAGATAATAGCCAGCCTGCGTAGCCGTGCCGAAGCACGCATGCAGGAGCCGGTAATTCCCCCGGGAATCCTGGAAAAATTATATTCGCCCCTCACCAAGAATCGCACGGATAACCTGAGTCAGTCATTTGGCACCCACATTCAGGAACAAATCAAAAAATTGCAAACTTTGGTTGACAAATCAAAAACGAAGAAGCGAGATGGTGATACTGATGGGAGTTAAGAGCCGCCTTTGGCTGAAATTAGGGATGATTGGCGGACTTTTAATTATTAGTGGTTTATTCTTGGTTTACCGGGCTGATGCGAATCCTATTCCTTTACCTGATATCAGTATTGGTGTGAAAAATACCGGCAATCCTCAGGATGTGGCCACCAGTTTGCAACTCTTATTCCTTTTGACAGTATTATCCTTGGCACCGGCTTTACTGGTGATGATGACTTCTTTTACCCGGGTAGTGGTAGTGCTGTCATTTATGCGTAACGCTCTTGGTACTCCGCAGACCCCACCTAATCAGGTGCTTATCGGGTTGGCGCTTTTTCTTACGTTTTTTATTATGGCCCCTACCTGGAACCAGGTCAATAAACAAGCGCTGCAACCTTACCTGGCCGGCCAAATTGGACAGGAACAAGCTCTGAAAATCGCTGCGGAACCAGTTCGTAATTTTATGTTCAAACAAACAAGAGAAAAGGATTTGGCTCTGTTTGTTAACCTGGCTAAATTGGAAAGACCCAGGAACTATGAGGATATTCCCACTTATGTGCTCATTCCTGCTTTTGCTATCAGTGAACTGAAAACCGCGTTTCAAATTGGCTTTATTATTTTTATTCCATTTATAGTTATTGACATGGTGGTGGCCAGTTCGCTCATGTCCATGGGCATGCTGATGCTGCCGCCAATGATGATTTCCCTGCCCTTTAAATTATTATTGTTTGTCATGGTGGATGGCTGGCATCTGCTGGTACGTTCGCTGGTTAACAGTTTTTAACAGAGAGGGGGAAGCCGGTTGAATTCTGACACCGTGATGTTTCTCGGGCGGGAGGCTTTATTTACGGTAATCATGGCATCAGCCCCAATTTTGGTTGGTAGTTTGGTTATTGGAATTCTGATTAGTGTTTTCCAGGCTTCCACTCAAATTCAGGAGCAGACACTTACTTTTGTCCCCAAGATTATTGCGGTTTTGATAATTGTTGGTATTTTTGGTTCATGGATGGGCAGTATTGTTTTGAGTTTTACTTCCAATCTACTGGTTAATCTGCCCCAGTTTATCAATATGAAATAGAAGGTAAATGACATGGACATGCTGAACCAGCTTGTAACCCGTATTGATGTGTTTTTAGTCGTTTTGGCCAGGGTTTCCGGTATTTTTGTAGCGGCACCGTTATTTAGCAACCGGGCGCTGCCCAGGCAGCTAAAGATAGGATTTACTTTTATTATTGCTATGATTATGTTTATGGCTAAACAGCCTCAGGTGGGTCAACCGCCTGTCGGTTTACTGCATTTTGTATTATTGCTGGCGGGGGAACTGGCTATCGGCCTGGTCATTGGCTTTGCGGTTCAATTGGTATTTGCTGCCGTGCAATTGGGTGGTCATATGATAGATTTTCAGATGGGTTTCAGTATTGTTAATGTTGTCGATCCCCTGAACCTGACCCAGGTACCGCTGATGGGTTCTTTCAAAAACATATTGGCCTTATTGATTTTTCTCACTACCAACAGTCATCATTATTTGTTAGCGGCTTTGTACCAGAGTTTTGACCTGATACCTTTATTTGGATTTACTGCTAAAGCAACCATGGTTCAGGCTATTCTGGATATGTTTGGTTACATGTTTATAACCGGTTTAAAAATCGGAATGCCGGTAGTTGGAGCGCTTTTCGTTGCAGAGATAGCGATGGGTATTATTGCCCGGACCGTGCCGCAGATGAATGTCTTTATCGTCGGTATACCGGCCAAGATATTTATCGGTTTAGTTGTTTTGGTTATGGTGATTCCGCTTTACTCGGGTTTTATGACCCTGCTTTTTGAACGGAATTTTGCCGATATTATCCGGCTTTTGAAAATTATGGGCTGATGAAAAGAGGGGTGACGATGAAATCCGGCATTAGCCTGGACCGTTTCACCATCAATTTACAGTTGTTTGCGGAAAAAACGGAAAAGCCCACCGCCAAAAAGCTGCAAAAAGCTCGTGAACAGGGCCAAGTATTGAAAAGTCCGGAAGTTAATTCCGTTATTATATTAATTTTGAGTTTTTTAGCTTTTAAGTATTTTACCCCATATATGTTTGAACAAATGGCAGATGTATTTAAGTATTCTTTTAAACTTTTTGGCCATAAAAACTTTGAGCTAAACATGGTGAACCTGCAGACAATTTTTATTACGGTCATGATTGCTACTTCCAAAGCGCTTTTGCCGATAGTTAGTGTTGCTATATTGGGTGGTTTGGTTGCCAGTTATGCGCAAGTAGGTTTTCTTTTTACTGTAGAGCCTATGGCCTTTAAGTTTGAACGGATTGATCCGGTAGCCGGCTTTAAAAGGATGTTCTCACTGCGAAGTTTAGTTGAAGGTCTGAAATCTATTATTAAAGTGCTGATTATTGGTTATGCTGCATACTCGGTTTATAAATCTGAATTTAACAGGTTTCCCCACCTGATTGATATGGATATCCGTTCTTCCTTGGTCTATTTGGGACAGTTAACTTTGCGACTGGCTTTTGAAGTTGCTCAGTGGCTTATTGTATTAGCTATCCTGGACTATCTGTACCAACGCTGGCAGCACTTAAAAACACTAAAAATGGAAAAACAGGAAGTTAAAGATGAGTTTAAACAGCAGGAAGGCGATCCACAGTTGAGGGGCAAAATTAAACAGAAACAGCGGGAAGTTTCCATGCGCCGAATGATGCAGGAACTACCCAAAGCGGATGTAGTGATTACCAATCCAATCCATTTTGCCGTGGCGCTGCAATATGATGCTGCAGTTACCGGCGCACCGGTGGTAATTGCCAAGGGCCAGGATCAAATAGCATTAAAAATCAAGGAACTGGCCAATGAATATAAAATTACCGTAGTGGAGAACAAGCCTTTGGCCCAGTCTTTGTATAAAACAACGGAAATTGGTGACGTCATACCGGCCGATTTATACCAGGCGGTAGCTGAGGTATTGGCCTTTGTTTATAAACTGAAAGGCAAAATATAGGGAGGAATAGTTTTGGCAGTTCAACAGGCCGCTTCCGGGCAATTTAAAAATATAGATATTGCTTTAGCGGTTGGGGTGCTGGGGATGATTATTATGCTGATAATACCTATCCCCACCCCGTTATTAGACCTGCTGTTGACAGTGAACATATCATTATCACTGATTATCCTGCTGGTAACAATGTATAATAACGAACCGGTGAAATTTTCGTCCTTTCCCACGATGTTATTGATTACCACTCTATTCCGGCTTTCATTAAATGTCAGTGCAACCAGGTTAATACTACTGCATGGTGAGGCCGGTGAGATCATCGAAAAATTTGGCATGTTTGTTTTGGGTGGTAACCCAGTAGTAGGATTTGTAATTTTTTTGATTTTGGTAGTGATACAGTTTATCGTGATTACCCGGGGTGCGGAACGGGTTTCTGAAGTAGCTGCCCGTTTTACCTTGGATGCCATGCCGGGTAAACAAATGGCTATTGACGCAGACCTGAATGCCGGCATGATAACTGACCAGGAAGCCCGGGAAAGAAGAAAAAAGGTGCAGCAGGAAGCTGATTTTTATGGCTCTATGGACGGTGCCACGAAATTTGTTAAAGGAGATGCTATTGCTGCTATTATAATTGTTATCATTAACATTATTGGTGGTTTTACTATTGGGGTATTACAAAAAGGACTCACCATGCTGGATGCTCTCGAAACCTATACCATCCTTACCGTAGGTGAAGGTTTGGTGGCCCAGATACCGGCCTTGTTAATTTCTACGGCTACCGGTATTACTGTAACCAGGGCCGCGTCCGAGACGAATTTTGGAGCAGAGGTGGCCGGTCAAATCCTGTCTCAACCACGGGTACTGGCTATTGCCGCCGGGGCGCTGGTGGTGCTTGCCATATTGGGTCTGCCGGCAGCGCCGATGTTAGTACTGGCAGGGATTTTGGGTTTTCTGGCCTATACTATGCAAAAAGTCCGGTCGGAACATGCGCGCCAGTTGGAGGAAAAAGAGAAGGATGAAGAGGTTGAAGAAATCCGCAAACCGGAGAATGTAGTTTCCTTGCTCCAGGTAGATGTATTGGAATTGGAAATGGGTTATTCACTGATTCCTTTGGTAGATGTAAATCAGGGCGGGGATCTGCTGGACAGGGTAGTCATGATTCGCCGTCAGTGCGCTCTGGAAATGGGTCTGGTGTTACCGCCGATTCGGATGCGGGATAATATGCAGCTAAAACCAAATAGTTATGTGATTAAAATAAAAGGGGTAGAAATGGCGGAAGGTGAGATTTTGGCAGATCATTACTTGGCAATGAGTTCGGCATTAACGGAAAACGGTATAGCTGGTATTGATACATTAGAACCGGCTTTTGGCCTGCCTGCCAAGTGGATTCCTGCCGACTTAAGGGAACAGGCGGAACTGGCCGGGTATACAGTAGTAGACCCATCATCTGTGGTGGCCACCCACCTGACTGAGGTAGTAAAGAGCCACGCTTACGAAATCTTAAGCCGCCAGGATGTACAGTCACTGATCGATAATGTGAAAAAGACCCATCCCACTGTAGTAGAAGAGCTTATGCCAGGGATTCTTAATGTTGGTGAGATTCAGAAAATATTGGCCAACCTGCTCCGGGAGCGCGTGCCGATACGCGATCTGGTAACGATATTGGAAACTATGGCTGACTACGGCCGGGTTACCAAAGATGCCGATATGCTGACGGAATATGCCAGGCAGGCGCTGTCTAGGATTATTGCCAGGCAGTTTGCAGATAAAAATGATATTATTTATGTAATAACCCTTGATCCAAAAGTGGAACAATTAATCAGGGATGCTGTCCAGCATACTGAACACGGGTCTTATGTCGCTTTGGAACCGGAGAAGGCTCAGCGCTTATTTAATGTTTTGGGCCAAGTGGTAGAAAGCATTACCGAAAAAGGATATCAGCCGGTTGTTCTCTGTGCCCCTGTGGTGCGGATTTATTTTAAAAAATTAACCGAAAAACTGCTTCCCAAGCTTTCTGTATTATCCTACAATGAACTTGAAGGCAAATTTAATGTGCAATCAGTTGGGGTGGTGAATATTTAGTGCGGGTCAAAAGATTTGTAGCTGAAACGCTGCAGGATGCAATGAGCAAAGTGAAAACAGATATGGGCAAGGAAGCTGTGATTTTGCATACCAGGAAATTTAAAGAAGGAGGCTTTCTGGGTTTTTTTGGCCGGCAGATGTTTGAAGTTATGGCGGCTATTGAGGAAACTGTTGTTGTACCGGAACCGGCACCAAAGCCTTTGGCCCAGCCCAGGCTGAAACCGTTAGCGTCTGTTGCAGCAACGGTGCAGGAGACACCGGTGGACAATGACGAGCTGACGGAAGAAATCCAGGAAATGAAGTCCCTGATGGAAGAAATGTTGAACCAGATGGAGCACCAACGGGAAGCTAAGAAGTATCCACCGCCGGTGCAAAAAGTATTTCAGCAACTACTGGACAGTGAAGTAGAAGAAAAAGTGGCTCACCGTTTGGTGAAGGATCTATTAAAGCAATATCCGGACGGGAACTTTGCCGATCCCGGGACAGCCTGTGAAACCTTGGAAAAAAGCATTTTAAAGTTATTGAAAAGACCCCGGCCGATTAACTTCAAAAAGAAAGATGACCGACAGCAAGCTATTGCTCTGGTTGGTCCTACCGGGGTGGGTAAAACCACTACTATTGCCAAACTGGCGGCCACCTTCGCCATTGTAGACAAGAAGAAAGTAGCTTTAATTACTGCCGATACTTACCGAGTTGCGGCTGTAGAGCAGCTTAAGACATATGGTGAAATCATTGGTATCCCGGTGGAAGTTATTTATACCGCCCAGGAATTAACCCAGGCAATGGCCCGCCATAAAGAAAAAGATTTGATACTGATTGATACGGCGGGACGTAGTCACCGCAATACAGTACAGATGGCGGAATTAAAAACGCTTATGGACGCCGCCCAGCCTACGGTAACTTATCTGGTTCTTAGTGCTACAACCAAGTATAGGGATATGTTGGATATTGCCGACAGCTATGTTGACTTCAGCGTAAACGCTATGATTTTTACCAAGCTTGATGAAACCTCCAGTTTAGGCGCTGTATTAAATATAATTAATAAAACACAAAAATATTTGTCTTATGTTACTCTTGGCCAGAATGTACCTGATGATATTGAAGTGGCTGACCCGGCGAAGATAGCCAGAATGATTGCGAGGGAGATTTAACATGCGTGATCAAGCTGAAAAACTTCGGGTTTTGGCGAGGACAATCAAAAATCAGGTGGAATCAGAAATCCGCGGCGGTCCGCGCCGGACCAGAATTATTGCTGTCACCAGCGGTAAAGGCGGGGTCGGTAAAACTAATTTCACAATAAATTTTGCGCTGGCATTGACAGATTACGGGCAGAAGGTGATGATTCTTGATGCCGACCTGGGGCTGGCCAATATTGATGTGATATTAGGCATTAATCCGCAATTTAATCTTTACCATGTGTTAAAAGGAGAGAAATCAATTCAGGAAGTTATCACCACCGGAGCCCGGGGGTTACAAATTATAGCCGGCGGATCTGGTATTCAAGAGATGGCCAACCTGCGGAAATGGCAGGTAGAGCAGTTTGTCAACAGGTTAGAAGAATTAGAAGGCTTGGCTGATATTCTTATTATAGATACATCGGCCGGCTTGACGAAAAACGTCATGACTTTTGTTTTGGCGGCTGATGAAGTGATTGTTATTACTACCCCTGAACCTACCGCCATTACTGATGCTTATGGATTGGTTAAGGCCATGGCTACCAGAAGAAAACATGGGGTAATTAACCTGGTGGTCAACCGGGTGGAGGATGCTGAGGAAGCTAACATTACCGCCAGTAAATTTTCGGTGGTGGCAGAAAAGTTTTTGCATTTAAATATTGGCCACCTGGGCTTTATTTTGGATGATCCGCTGGTTAGCCGGGCGGTAAAAAGCCAGGAGCCCTTTTATCTAAAATATCCCAAGTCACCTGCTGCCTGCTGTATTCAAAAATTGGCGGCCCAGTTGATGCAACAAGGTGCATATCCTGAACCCGGCGGCATTAAAGGCTTTTTTAATAAGATAGTGAAGATGTTCGCTTAGCCTTAATACTCCTTAGATGAGGTGAATGTATGGGTATATACGGACCCCTTAGAATCAATCAACCTGTTGATATAGAGATTAAAACTTCTGATTTTGAAGGCAAGCAACGAAGTAGGGTAGAAGGTATAAACGGTGACCGTCTTTCTCTTGCAGCGCCTTTAAAGAACGGGGGAATTTTACGTTTACCCAGAGGGACGGAGGTTACCATTTCTTTTTTTGATCAGGTGGCTGTTTATTCTTTTGATTGCTTGATAATGTCATATGAGATAAAACCGATCCCTATAATTGAGTTAGGCTCTCCGATAAATTCCAAGCGTGTTCAGCGGCGTAACTTTGTCCGTTTGGATACCAAAATTCCCATGTATTACAGTAGGTTGAATGAAAGCCTGCTTCCTGTTTCAGAAAAATTTGATGCTACAACTATAGACATCAGCGGCGGCGGGATGATGTTTTCGACTAAACATCAAGTGGAACTGGGAGAAATGCTGGAAATACGGGTGTGTTTTAGCGCCGATAATTTTGTTACAGCCATAGGCACGGCGATACGGGTGATTCCCATTAACTCCAGCAAAGTACAAACATTATCGGTAGGTGTGGAATTTACCATTATTGAGGAAGGCGAAAGGGATAAAATTATTCGCTATATTTTTAATCAGCAAAGGGAACTTAGACAGAGGGGTTTATTATGACCGAAATCGTACTGGAAGCAAAAAGGAAATTCAGGGTATTGGTAGTTGATGATTCATCATTTATGCGCAAGTTTATTAGTGACATCCTATCAACAAACCGGCGGTTGGAAGTGATTGGTACAGCAATAAACGGTGTTGAGGCGGTAAAAAAAACTCTGGAATTAAAGCCTGATGTTATTACCATGGATATTGAAATGCCGGAAATGGATGGTCTGGAAGCATTACGCCTGATTATGCAGAAGTGTCCGACTCCGGTAGTGATGTTAAGCAACCAGACCAAGGTAGGGGCTGAGGCGACAGTTAAGTCGCTGGAACTTGGTGCCGTGGATTTTATAGCTAAGCCTTCGGGTAATATATCTCTCGACCTGGATAAAATTCAGGATGAATTAATCCTCAAAGTAAAAGTGGCTGCCAGGGCTTACGGCCGGGTAGCAAGCTATTCAATAATACCGGAAATACCACCACTACGTTTAGATGAGCAAAAAACAAGTATTGGCTTTAAGCCTGAAATGCAAAAAATCGTGGTTATAGGTACTTCCACCGGTGGTCCACGGGCGCTGCAGACGATACTGTCCAGGATTTCAGGCAAAATACCGGCCAGTATTGTTATTGTCCAACATATGCCTAAGGGTTTTACCAATTCCCTTGCTCAGCGCTTGAATGATATTTCACCGCTTAGAGTAAAAGAGGCGGAAGACGGTGAAGAAATAATGGCTTGTACGGCATATATTGCCCCGGGCGACAGGCATCTGACTTTAGTAAATGTTAACAATAATATTATCGTCAGACTATCTGATACAGAACCTGTTAGCGGGCACCGACCTTCCGTGGATATCATGATGAACTCGGCCGTGGAATGTGGCCTGCCGGTTATTGGGGTTTTGCTTACCGGCATGGGTTCCGACGGAGTGCACGGTTTCACGCGGATAAAGGCTGCCAAAGGGGTGACGATTGCTGAGGATCAGTCAACCTGCGTAGTATGGGGTATGCCTAGAGCCGCCATGGAAAACAATGTGGCTGACCGGATTGTTCCGCTGCCGGACATAGCCGCGGAAATCAGCAACCTGCTTTATTAGCCAGCTTTTTGGGGAGGTGGACTTATGGATATGAGTAAATACCTGGAAATGTTCCTGGAAGAAGCCAGAGAGCACCTCCAGCGACTTAATGATTCTCTCTTGGAACTGGAAAATGATAAAGAAACTACATCTACACTGGACGAAATATTTCGTTCCGCCCATACCCTAAAGGGTATGTCGGCTACGATGGGTTTTACACAGGTGGCAGAACTTACTCATGAAATGGAGAATGTCTTACATAAGCTGAGAAGTAGTGAAGTTTCTGTAAATTCTGATGTGATTGACCTGCTTTTTAAATGTGTGGATGCCCTGGATAGTATGATAGGTGATATTGCTGCCGGCGGCGAAGGAAAAATTTCAGTGGACAGTCTGGTTGCAGAATTAAAGTCCGGTCGGACAACTACCGGGGACAAGCCGGTCGGACATCATCTTTCAAATGTTGAAGGTGCGGTTGCAGCTTCAGTTATCAGTAAAATAACTTTTAATGAGTTTGAAAAGAATCTGATTGAGGAAGCGCTTGAACAGGGTTATCAATGCATGCATATTACCGTGCGGATTAGCCCTAAGTGTATCATGAAATCGGCTCGGGCCTTTATGGTGTTTAAAAACCTGGAGGATATCGGTGAAATTATTAAAACCGTACCGTCTGTTCAGGAAATTGAGGAAGAAAAATTTGATACCGGTTTTGATGTGGTAATTGTCACAAAAGAATCGGCGGAAACAGTAAAAAAGAATTTATTAAGCATTACTGAGGTGGAAGAACCGGAAATCGGTGTACTGACAGGGAAACTCCCTGTCAGTAATGCCGAGGATACCGCATTAACTGATGCGCTAACTGAACCGGGGGCTCCGGCACAGGAAACTGTAGCTAAAGCGCAGGTTAGAACAACCCCTAATAATAACGGAAACAAGCCTAAAGCCAGCGGCAGTGTGCGGGTAGATATTCACCGGCTGGATAGTTTAATGAACCTGGTAGGCGAACTGGTGATTAATAAGACAAGACTTGAACAAATTGGTAAAGACATCCAGTCACCGGAACTTAATGAATCTTTGGAACAGATAGATCGGATTACCAGTGATTTACAAACTGTAGTAATGAAGGTGCGCATGGTGCCAGTTGATCAGGTGTTTAGCAGGTTTCCGCGGATGGTTCGGGATTTGGCCCGGGACCTGGGTAAAGAGATTGAACTAGTGATTGAAGGTAAAGAAACTGAACTGGATCGGACCGTAATCGATGAAATTGGTGATCCACTTGTTCACCTGCTGCGTAATTCCATTGACCATGGTGTGGAATTGCCAGCAGAACGATTAGCTGCCGGGAAAAATGAAACCGGTCACGTTTATCTCATTGCCAGGCATGAGGGTAATAATGTAGTGATTGAGGTAGGCGATGACGGTAAAGGCTTAAACCCTGAGGTTATTAAAAAGAAGGCAATAGAAAAGGGTTTGGGCACCCCGGAGGAAATTGCCAAACTGGATGAAAACAGTCTGTTAAGAATGATTCTTGCGCCGGGCTTAAGTACAGCTGAAAAAGTTACTGATATTTCCGGTCGGGGAGTCGGGTTGGACGCTGTTAAAAATAAGATTGAAGGCTTGAGCGGTAATATTTTTATTGAAAGTAAACCTGGTCGTGGTACCAGTTTCAAAATTCAACTGCCGTTGACCCTGGCTATCATTCAGGCCTTGCTTGTGCGGCTGGAAGCTGAAATATACGCTATTCCCTTAAGTTTTATTGCCGAAACCACCAGTATCATGCCTGACCAGATAAATAAGATTCAGGATCAGGAAGTTATGCTGCTGCGGGGGGATGTTTTGCCTTTGCTGCGCTTGCATGATATATTGCAGGTGCCCCCTGCCGGTATGCCAAAAGAAGAAGAAATAAACATTGTGGTGGTGCGAAAAGGGGAAAAAAGAGTTGGCCTTATTGTAGACACACTCATTGGTCAACAAGAAATTGTAATTAAGTCGCTGGGTACACTCCTCGGCAATATACCGGTGATAGCCGGCGCGACAATGCTTGGAAACGGTCGGGTGTCGCTAATCATTGACGTGGCCAGTTTATTTTAGGGGAGGGACCTGTCCGGATGGATAAAGATATGCAAGTAGTTGCCTGTACATTGGCAAATGAGGAATATGCGGTTGATATTGGAGTTGTTCAGGAGATAATCAGGATGCTTGAAATTACCAGGGTGCCTCATGCTCCGGTTTTTCTTGAGGGCGTGGTTAATCTTAGAGGCATGGTTATCCCGGTAATGGATTTGCGGCGCCGTTTCGGTTTAGCCTGGCGGCAGAATACCGATAGTACCCGTATTATCATCATCAACTGGCAGGAAACTATGGTGGGGTTGGTGGTAGATAGTGTTTCTGAGGTGGTGCGCTTACCGGGTGTCGCGATTGAACCACCGCCTGCGCTGGAACAAAAAAATGCTACATTTTTTTTCGGGGTAGGTAAAATTAATAACAGGTTGTTAATTTTACTTAACCTTGACCGAATTTTGAATAATGATACCAGCGAAGGATAGATAACTGCCTTCAAAGGAGGTTAATATGTTACAAAAACTTACGGAATTTCAATTAGACGCCTTCAGAGAAATCGGTACTATTGGTGCCGGTAACGGTGCAACTGCCCTGTCCCAAATGATGAATAAAAAAATCCGCATGACCGTACCGTCCGTACGCATTTTGGCTTTTGCCGAAGTGCCGGAAGTGGTGGGTGGAGCGGAAATGATAGTAGCCGGGATATTTACAACAGTATCTGGTAATGCACCATGTAGCATTTTATTTTTGTTGCCATTAGACAGTGCTGTTATATTGGTAGATATCCTGATGTGCCGGATACCCGGCGCTACCAAAGAATTAAACGAAGTTGATAAATCGGCTTTGGCCGAAGTGGTCAATATTGTCGGGGCGGCATACCTGAATTCCCTGTCCAGTTTTACCCTCTTGGATTTTATTCCTTCGGTGCCTGCTGTAGCTATCGATATGGCCGGGGCTATATTAGATGTGGTGTTGATTAGTGCCGGGACTATCGGAGACCATGTGTTGTTTATGGAAACGGAATTTAGTGAAACGGAAGAAAATGTCACCGGTAACTTTTTTTTGATACCTGACGAAGGTTCTTTGGAAAAGATTTTGTCGGCTATAGGAGTGAAAGCTTAATGGCAACAGTCATAAAAATAGGTATGGCCGACCTGAATGTAGCCAAGGCACCCGATATATTACAGACATGTGGATTGGGTTCCTGTGTGGGGATTTGTTTGTGGGATAATATCATCAAAGTGGCCGGTATGGCCCATATCATGCTGCCGGATAGTACGCAAAATAAAAACCGGGGGAATGAAGCCAAATTTGCTGATACAGCTCTTCCTTTGTTAATTGAACAAATGATTAAGCTTGGTGCCAATAGAGTTCGTATGGTGGCTAAAATTGCCGGCGGGGCGCAGATGTTTACATTTTATGGCAGCAATGATATCATGCGCATAGGTGAGCGAAATATCGGGGCTGTTAAAACCGCTTTACAAAAAGCGAAAATCCCTCTGCTGGCTGAAGATACAGGCGGTAACTATGGCCGGACGATAGAATTTTTCGCGGCTGACGGCAGTTTGTTTATTAGAACCATTAATGTCGGTGAAAGAGTTATATAAGGGAGGAAGCTTCTTGTTTACAGCAGGTAAACGTAAATACGTTGTTATCGGCATTACTGTGTTTTTGATTTTGGCTGTTACAGGATTGTTGTCTGGAGTCTCCGTGCAGGCGTTGTTGATTAGAGCAGTGTTGGCAGCGTTGTTCTTTGTCTTACTTACCTACGTTTTTATTTCCATTATTGTTACCCAGGTTCTTAGCCCGGACGAGCTGCCGGTAGAACTTTTGGATGAATTGTCGAGCGAGGCGGCGGTGACGGATACCACTGAACAGTATAAAGGAAAACAGGTTGATATTGTGCTGCCGGCTGAAGAAACATTGTTTGAACCTTTGACCCCGCATCAAATTGACCCGCAGATAAATAAAATCATTAATGAGGACCCGGAAAGAATAGCTGCCATGGTGAAAAAGATGGGCCTGGATGAATAAAATCCGGCCATTCAGGAGGTAAGTTATGATTCCTTCCAGCGCTAAAGCTAACCTGCAGAATCTATGGGTGCGATACAAAAACCTGAAGGATAGTGCCGCCCGAGAAGAACTGATTATTGAGTATGCCGTGCTGGTAAAATATGTAGCCGGGCGTCTGGCTATTTCATTACCGGCTAATGTACAGCAGGATGACCTGATCAGTTACGGGATTTTTGGCCTGATTGATGCTATAGAAAAATTTGACCTGACCAGAAATATTAAATTTGAAACTTACGCCATCTCCCGCATCAGGGGTGCTATCTGGGACGGATTGCGTTCTATGGACTGGGTACCGTATTCGGTTAGACAAAAAGCGAAGGAGTTGGAACATGCTTACGCCAAGCTGGAAACTGAGCTGGGCCGGGCGGCAACTGATGATGAGGTATGCGCAACGCTGAGGATATCCAAAGGGCAATTTGTCCATATGCTGGCAGAAACAAGCTTTACTTCTGTACTCTCATTGGAAGATATCTGGCGGGTGGACAAGGACTCCTCCAACAGTATCCGGGTCATCGATACCATTCAGGATACCAATGTGCCAGACCCTATTGACATGGTTATGTTGGGAGACCAAAAAAGAATCCTTACTGAAGCGATCAATAAACTTCCGGAACGGGAAAAGCTGGTGATTGCCCTGTATTATTACGAGGGTTTAACCCTTAAAGAAATTGGCAGAGTGCTGGGAGTTTCCGAGTCCCGGATTTCCCAGATGCATACCAAGGCTGTTTTAAGATTACGCGGGCGGTTAAGTCGAATAAAGAAGAAAGTCCTGGATTAATTAAGGGTGGGGGTTAAAACTATGAGCGAGAATCAAAACAGCGGCAATAAAAATCAGGCATTGGGTTCACCTACTGATGCGGATCGGATCCTGGCCAGAGCAGAAAACATTTCCGCACAACGGAGTATGGACGGATTTCGTCTGCTTGAATACCGGGACGACGGAGTTTACATAGGTATCCATCCGCCACAGAAGAACGGACAAGCCCTAGACGTTAATTTCCTGTTAGCGGAACTCAAAAACCAGCAAGTGAGTGATATTGATTATACCAGGGTGCGGCAAATTGCTGCTGAAGCCACCGGTATAATGGAAAAAATTGCTCCGCCCCAACCAGAGGTTGTGCAGAATGCTGAACTTAGAATTGAAACTTCCGGTGATAAAATGGAGGCGTATCTGACCATTTATCCGCCCCGTGGCGGGAAGAAGGCTACTGAAGCAGATGTCCGCCGGGTATTGGCGGAAAATGGTATTGTTTTTGGTATCCGGGAGGATACTATTGGTACTGCATTAGCTTTGGACCAAGTCAGTGAACCTGTATTGATTGCCAAGGGCATTGCGCCGGTAGAAGGCGAACCGGCTAAAATACAGTATAGTTTCACGCCAAATGCTTTACGGGGCAAGCCGCAGGAATTGCTTGACGGGCGGGTTGATTTTTATAACCTCAATCTTATTCAGAACGTAGATGAAGGTCAGATTTTGGCTGTCAAGACAGCGGCCACACCGGGTACTCCGGGTAGTAATGTGCTGGGTGAGGAGATCCCGGCTAAGCCGGGTAAAGATATGATTTTGGCAGCAGGCAAGAATGCGGAGGTGATTGACGACGGGATGGCCGTGGTTGCCCGCTCCAGTGGCCATGTCATTATTAGTGGAAATCAGATTTCTATTTCTGCTGTATACGAGGTTAAAGGAGATGTGGATTTTAACGTTGGTAATATTGATTTTAACGGTAGTGTCATCATAAAAGGGGCGATCCGGGAGGGGTTTTCCGTCAAAGCTGTTGGAGACATTGATGTTGCTGACGTAGTGGCCGGCGGACAGGTAGTATGCGGCGGTCATTTAAAAGTAAAAAATGGGGTCGTGCGGAGTAATGTTGTAGCTCAGGGCAATATTTTCACTAGGTTTATCGAAAATTCCACCGTGCAGTCCGGCGGAGATGTTATAGTCAGTGAAGCAATTATGCATAGCAGAGCAAATGCCCGGGGGACAGTCACTGTGGGCGGTAAAGGAGTAATTGTTGGTGGCAGTGTTCGGGCCGGGGAGGAAATATCAGCTAAAATTATTGGTTCTCATCTGGCTACTGCAACCGAGTTGGAGGCCGGCGTCAGTCCGGAGTTAAGGGCCGAGTATCAACGTTTGAAAAAAGAATTTCTACAGAAGAAAGAAGACCTGGACAAAGCCCTTAAAGCCATTAAGCTGTTACAACAACTGCAGGAAACCATGGGTCAGTTGCCTGACGACAAGAAGGCAATTTTAGTAAAAGTGACCAGAACTCATTTTGAGTTGGTGAAAGAAACAGAGGCCTTAAAAAGTGCTATGGAAGGTGTGGAATTTCAAATTGAACAGACGGAGCGAGGGCGCATTCTTGTGCAGGGAATTTTGCATTCCGGCGTAAAGATAACTATCGGTTCGGTTTATATAAATATTCAGGATGATTATCAATTCGTATGTGTGACCAGGGACGGGACGGATATCAAGTTTTCCCCGTATAAATAACGTTTAAGGGTGGTGGATAAAGTGACGGTGCGTTCTGTTGACATGCAGGTGCTTTTACCCAAGGTTCAGGAAATTGGTAAAAACCAGCAGGTTCAGAATCAGCAGGACCAGTCTCAGCAGCAGCAGTTTGCCGCCCAAATGCAGAAGCAAAGTGAACTACAAAAGAAGCAGGTGCAGAATTCGCTGAAGTCAGAAGGAAACAGGATTGATGTCAAAAATGAAAAAGAAAAGCGGCAGGGGAAAAAACAAGGTGATAGTAAAGAAGAAGAACAAGCACGACTGGAACAGGCTGGGGTAAAAGACCCAAATAAAGGAAACGTTTTGGATATCAAAATCTAAACCGGGGGGAAGCCAAGTGGATTATGCTTTGTTCGCTTTAGGTTTGATTATGCTGGTCTGGGGTTTTTGGCAAGGCAAATATGCCCGGCAGGTTGCCGGGCAGAGTGCGGATGAAATTAAACTATTGCAGGAAGAGCTTTATAGGGCGAAGAATGATGTAACTTTATTGCTTAACGAATTAAATACAGTGTCGGAACAGGTGGTAAATCAGCTTTCAGAAAAAATTAGGGAGGTCGAGAAATACGAGATGCCGGAGTCGGTACAACAAATCGTAGAAACCGATCCAATAGTGGCAGAAACAGCTCACAGAATTACCAAATCAGTTGTCAGGTCAACAGCCAGATCAACTGCTAGGTCAACAGCCAAGTCAACAAATGCCAGGACCCAGGTTAAAAAAGAGCAAAATGTAATTGACCTTAACTGGCACAAGCACACCCACGAACTGCCGGAACCGAAAGTTATCGGCGGAAGGCTTGAAACCGTACATACCCTGGCAGACCTTGGTTATTCCATCAGTGAAATTGCCAAACAGTTGCGGATGGGCAAAGGCGAGGTTGAACTTATTTTATCTTTGCGGAATAAGGAGGAAAACGTTCAGGGGTAGTTTATAAACCCCGCGAATCAACGCGGGGTTTATTTTTTGCATAATTTTTGCCAGTAATAGCTATAATACAGTTGCGCCAGCGTTTTTTTTATGCTAAAATAACGAATGGTGTTAAATACACACGTTTCCGGATTCCTGTAAGGGTGCCGAGTTAAACCGGTCTTACCGGAAAATGACGGGGGCGGAGGAAAAAACCAAATGGAGAGGAGGTGACATCATGGCAGTTATCTCCATGAAACAATTACTCGAGGCCGGTGTTCATTTTGGGCACCAGACCCGCCGGTGGAACCCGAAGATGGCTGATTACATCTTTACGGATCGGAACGGCATATATATTATTGACCTGCAGAAAACCGTAAAAATGGTTGATCAGGCTTATTTCTTTGTTCGTGATCTGGCAGGAGAAGGGAAATCTATTCTCTTTGTAGGCACTAAGAAACAGGCTCAGGAAGCGGTTAAAGAAGAAGCCGAGCGTTGTGGCATGTTTTATGTTAACCAGCGCTGGCTGGGTGGTATGTTAACCAACTTTGGCACTATCCGCAAACGGATTGACCGCCTGCACGAACTGGAGAAGATGGAAGCAGCCGGTACTTTTGAAGTATTATCGAAGAAAGAAGTTGCTGTATTGCTCCATGAAAAGGAAAAGCTACAGAAGTTTCTGGGTGGAATCAAAGATATGAAGCAGTTGCCCGGCGCATTATTTATAATTGATCCCCGCAAAGAACGCATTGCGGTGGCCGAAGCCAGGAAGCTTGGTATCCCTATAGTGGCTATAGTTGATACCAACTGTGACCCTGATGAGATTGATTATGTGATCCCCGGCAATGACGATGCCATTAGGGCCGTTAAGTTACTTACAGCTAAAATGGCTGAAGCCGTGTTGGAAGGCAATCAGAGCCAGGAAGCAGAGGCGGCGGAATAATAAGTGAGGGTGACCGGGGGTATTTGGTACCCTGCAGTCACCCTTACTTTTATTTATTGAGTAAAAATATTTTTTTGGTGATATTAATGTATTAGTAATTAATATAAGGGAGGAATTAAAATGGTTACCGCACAAATGGTCAAGGAATTGCGGGAACGGACCGGGGCTGGTATGATGGACTGCAAAAAGGCTCTTGGGGAAACTGACGGCGATGTGGAAAAAGCCATTGAATACTTGCGGGAGAAGGGTTTGGCTGCCGCAGCTAAGAAGGCGGGTAGAATTGCTGCTGAAGGCATTGTTGAGGCTTATATTCATGCTGCCGGGCGAATTGGAGTACTGGTAGAAGTGAACTGTGAAACTGATTTTGTGGCTAAAACTGATGAATTCCGGGCTTTTGTCCGGGACATTGCTATGCAGGTGGCTGCTGCCAAACCAGAATATGTGGCTAGGGAAGAAGTTTCTGCCGATGTGGTGGAGAAAGAAAAGGAAATTTTAAAAGCTCAGGCGCTAAATGAGGGAAAGCCTGAAGCAGTTGTAGAAAAAATGGTTGTAGGCAGAATTGATAAGTTTTTCAAAGAAATCTGTTTGCTCGAACAACCGTTTATAAAAGATTCTGATGTAACTGTAGGACAAATGTTAGCTGACAAAATTGCCAAAATTGGCGAGAATATATCTATCCGGCGTTTTGTGCGGTTTGAAATGGGTGAAGGACTGCAAAAACGTTCAGATGATTTTGCCGCGGAAGTAGCCTCGATAACCGGTAAATAAAAAAAATTTTTTACCAAAAGGATTTTGCGGTATCATGTAGAAGAATATTCTGAGAAGTCGGGAGGAATTCATTATATGGCGCAACCCAAGTATCGCCGGATTATTCTGAAGCTTAGCGGCGAGGCATTAGCCGGCAACCAGGGATATGGTATTAACCCGGAAGTTGTATATTCCATCGCGGAACAGATTAAAGAGATTATATCCTTGAGTGTCCAGGTAGCCATTGTTGTCGGCGGGGGAAACATCTGGCGGGGAGTGGCGGGAAGCCGCAAAGGTATGGATCGCGCAACCGCTGATTATATGGGGATGCTGGCAACAGTTATGAATTCCCTGGCCTTGCAGGACGCGCTGGAAAATATCAGAGTGGATACCAGGGTTTTAACCGCTATTGAGATGCGCGAAATTGCCGAACCGTATATTCGCCGAAGGGCTATCAGACATCTGGAAAAAGGCCGGGTGGTTATATGCGGAGCCGGTACGGGGAACCCTTATTTTTCCACCGATACTACTGCCGCTTTACGGGCTGCCGAAATTGAGGCGGAAGTGATTTTGATGGCTAAGCAGGTTGACGGTGTATATGACAGTGACCCTGTGAAAAACCCACATGCCAAGAAATTCAGTGAACTCAACTATATTGAAGTCTTACAGCAGGGGTTAGGGGTTATGGACTCAACGGCTACTTCCCTGTGTATGGATAATAATATTCCGTTGGTTGTGTTTAGCATTAACGAAAAGGGCAATATTAAGCGTGCCGTAATGGGTGAGCATATAGGCACTTTTGTGGGAGGCGAAACAAAGTGATTAAAGAAGTAATCAATGAAGCAGATGACCGGATGAATAAGGCCATTGATGTGTTGAAAAAAGATTACGCCACGCTGCGTGCGGGTCGTGCGACACCGTCATTGCTGGATAAGATTCAGGTTGATTACTACGGGGTGCCTACCCCCATTAACCAAATGGCTAAAATATCTGTCCCGGAACCGCGTATGCTGACTATTCAGCCTTGGGATAAAAGCGGTTTAGCTGATATAGAGCGGGCTATTCAGAAATCTGATTTAGGTCTTACACCAAACAATGACGGGTCAATTATCAGGTTAAATATTCCCCAGTTAACCCAGGAAAGAAGAAACGAACTGGTTAAACTGGTTAAGAAAAAAGCTGAAGACAGCCGGGTTGCCGTTCGTAACATCAGGCGGGACGCCAACGACCAATTGAAGATGCTGAAAAAAGAAGGGGAAATATCAGAGGACGAAGAACATAGGGCAGAGGAAAATATACAGAAAATGACAGATAAGCATATTAAAGATATTGACCACATCCTTGAATTTAAAGAAGCCGAGATTATGGAAGTATAGTTTTTTCGGGGGTTCTGCCATGAAGTTGCTTGATATAATAGGGTTTCCGCTGCCGGAGGCATTAACTATAATGGATTCCATTGGCTATGAGATTAGCGAAACGCTAACAACGAAACCTGCTAGTGTTAATATTATCGATTCTTCAGGTGTGGCCCGAGTGGTGCGTGTAATAAAACAAGGTGATGCAAAACTACAGATTGTAGTTGCATATGAGGATTATCTGAAAGGAGGTGTTTGAGGATGGCCTATAAAATTAATGATGAGTGTGTTGCCTGTGGATCTTGCATTGATGCTTGCCCGAACAATGCTATTGAAGAAGGTGATATTTACAAAATCAACAGCGAGTGTGTTGACTGTGGCGCATGCGTAGAAGCATGTCCGACCGGAGCAATTATTGAAGAGTAATCGATGAACCCCCTCGATAAACGGAGGGGGTTTGTTTTCATTGTTGGAAAGTAGTTTGGAGGCGTAGACATGCGCAACTGGGTAAATTTTTGGCGGGTCAAGGGACAAAAAACAGACAGTCAGAAATTTGATGAACTCATGGCAGCTATTGATCGCACTAGGTTGCCCGGGCATATTGCTATCATCATGGACGGCAATGGGCGTTGGGCGACCAAAAGAGGCTTGCCGAGGGCTATGGGCCACCGGGCCGGGGTAGAGTCTCTGCGCGAAATTGTCAATATATGTTCCAGTATGGGCATTGGCTATTTAACGGTTTATGCCTTTTCCACGGAAAATTGGAAGCGGCCTAAAGAAGAAGTAAATATTCTGATGGATCTTCTGGTTGAATATTTGAATAAAGAAATTGCTGAACTACATAGCAAAAATGTAAGGGTCAAAGCCATTGGCCGGATTTTGGAACTCCCGGCTAAAGCCGTGCAGGCTCTTGCTCAAGCGGATGAATTAACCCGCAATAATAATGGCCTGACTCTTAATTTGGCCCTTAATTATGGTGGGCGTACTGAAATCACCGAGGCTGTGATAAAAATTGTAGAATTGGCTTTAAATGGCAATATCAATGTGTCTCAGGTAAACGAAGAATTGATTGCCCGTTATCTGTATACCGGCGATATGCCTGACCCGGACTTGTTAATCAGGCCTTCCGGTGAACAGCGGATTAGCAATTTTTTGCTTTGGCAGGGGGCTTATGCTGAGTTTTGGTACAGTCCTGAATTATGGCCTGATTTTAGGAATGTACATTTGTTGGAGGCTGTCCTTGACTATCAAAATAGACAGAGAAGGTTTGGCGGCCTAAAAAAATAGCGGGTTGGTGATTTTTAAAACAATGTTATTACACCGTGTTTTAAGTGCAATTGTCGGCATACCTGTTTTATTATTTGCGTTATGGTATGGGCAGTGGCCGTTACTTATAATTATGGGTTTAATCACGCTGACAGGCGTTTTTGAGCTGCAGCGCTTTTGGCAGAAGATGGGCCTAAAAACCTGGCTCCCGGGGATGGTGGTTGGAGGCATATTATTTCTCTTGCCGGCTTATCTTGATAGTAACAGTTTTACCGGCCTTATACTTACTGTAATAATAATTTTTAATTTGTTTATGCTGGTGATAAAGTACCCTGGTTATAGTATTAAAGATGTAGCCGCTACTGTTAGCGGAGCTATTTATGTTGGCTGGCTGTTGAGCCATTTAATTTTTGTACGCCAGTTACCGGATGGGTTTCATTATGTGGTGCTGCTGCTGGCGGCCACCTGGAGTACGGATACGGCAGCCTATTTTGTTGGCCGGATTTTTGGCCGACGGAAGCTGGCGCCCGTGCTGAGTCCAAAGAAAACTGTGGAAGGTGCTGTGGGGGGTGTCGCCGGCAGTGTATTGGCTGCTGTGCTGGTGGGCTTGCTGGTTCCCCGTACGCCGGAAGTTACTATATACTTATATCATTATGTGCTGGTAGGTTTATTAGTGGGAATTATCGGCCAGATGGGCGATTTGGCGGAATCAGCCATGAAAAGGATGGCCGGCATCAAGGATTCGGGTTCTATTATCCCGGGTCATGGCGGGATTCTTGACAGGTTTGACAGTATGCTTTTCACCGGGTCGGCAGTATACTATTATGTGCGGATGTTCATAATAAGTTGAGGTGACCACCTTGTACCAACCGATTAAAATCATTACTATGACTGTTATCGGCATAGTTTTGACGTATCTGGCCTTTACCTATGTATTGCCTTACTTACTGCCTTTTTTGGTGGCCGCCTTTTTGGCTGTGCTGCTGGAACCCAGCATTCGTTTGCTACAACGGAAGGCTAAATTGCCGCGTCCGGTTGCGGTAGGGGTGGCGATGCTGACGGTACTGGGCGGTTTTTTAACTGTCCTGGCGCTGGTGATTGCTCGGTTGATAGCCGAATTGGTGCATTTGTCTTCATATTTACCTGTTTATATAAAAAACGTGCAGGTGGTAATAGAAGGCATGGAGGCACAGGCTTTGACCTATTATTTTAATTTGCCGCCTAAGGTATTGACATATGTTCATAAACAGGTAGCCGGTTCGCAGTATAATTTAGAGTCAATTTTGGAGAAATTGCAGGGAATTACTAATAAATTGTTGAATTTTATAATTGCTTTGGTATCATCGGTGCCCGGCTGGATAATTTTAATCATCATTAGTATTATTGCTACATATTTGGTGGCCAAAGACCGCCGCATGCTTGTACAGTCTTGGATGGAAGTCTTGCCGGCACCGTGGGGAACTAAAAGCCTGGATGTGGCCAAAGACATTGCCGGTGCTTTAGCCGGTTATGTCCGGGCGCAATTGACACTAATCTTTATTACTTTTATGCTATGTTTGCTGGGACTTTATTTGATTGGTTCCCAGTATGCGTTGTTAATGGCGCTGGTCATCGGGATTTTTGATTTGATTCCGGTACTTGGCCCAACAACTGTGTTTTTGCCATGGATTGGCTGGGCCTTTATCTCCGGAAATACGGTTTTAGGTGTTAAACTGAGTATTCTTTTTGCAGTGGTATTAGTTGTCAGACAGGTAATGGAAACTAAGATTATGTCGGAAAATTTGGGGCTGCACCCGCTGGCAACCCTGATGGCAATGTATATTGGTTTACAATTATTTGGTGCCTTAGGGTTGGTGGCCGGACCGATTTTTCTCATTGCTCTGAAGGCCGTCAACCGGGCAGGTTTTCTATCCTGGCGGAAAAGCGCCATAAAATAGTTGAAAAGCAGACAGGAGAATATATGGTCAAAAGGATATCAATACTTGGCAGCACCGGCTCGATAGGCAGGCAAACCCTGGAGGTGGCCGACCTTTTTCCGGAGGAACTGGCCGTGGTGGGTTTGGCCGCCGGTGATAACATTGAGTTGCTGATACAGCAGGTACTAAAATATAATCCTGAGGTAATCAGTGTTGCAAAAAAAGAAAATGCTGAGATATTAAGCCGTACGTTTCCAAAGCTGGAAAGTCTGTATGGTGAGGCTGGTTTGGAGGCAGTTGCTGCCTGGCCAGGGGTAGATACAGTGGTAACGTCTATCACCGGGACCCTGGGACTCATACCCACCGTGGCGGCAATAAAGGCTGGTAAGGTGATTGCCCTAGCCAATAAAGAAACTCTGGTTGCTGCCGGTGAACTGATTATGCAACTGGTTCAGACCCATGGAAGCAAAATCTTACCGGTGGACAGCGAGCACTCGGCTATTTATCAATGTTTGCAGGGTGAACAGGCCAAAACAATACAAAAATTGATATTGACAGCTTCCGGTGGCCCGTTTCGGGGGAAGTCTGAGACAGAATTAAAACATGTTACACCGGAAATGGCACTCCGGCATCCTAATTGGGCCATGGGCAAAAAAATTACAATTGATTCGGCTACCTTAATGAATAAGGGGCTGGAAGTTATAGAAGCCAAATGGCTTTTTGGCTTAGAACTGGACGATGTGCAGGTGGTTGTTCATCCTGAAAGCATTATTCACTCTATGGTGGAATTTGTAGACGGGTCGATAATTGCCCAAATGGGTTTGCCGGATATGCGGCTGCCTATCCAGTATGCACTGTCATTTCCGGAACGGCGGAAGAATGATTTTCCCCGACTGAACATATATGAATTAAAGGGGCTGCATTTTGCCGCCCCGGATATTGATACATTCCGCTGTCTGGCCCTGGCATATGACGCCGGCCGAACCGGTGGGACTATGCCGGCAGTAATGAATGCAGCCAATGAAGCTGCAGTGGAAATGTTTTTGCACAGCGGCATTCCCTTTACCGGTATCGCGGAACTGGTGGAGCAAGTGATGCACCGGCATACTGTCAATCACCGTCCGGAGTTGCAGGATATCATGGCGGCAGACGGCTGGGCACGCACGCTAACAAGAGAACTGGCAGAAAAAACCTGATAGAGGAAAGGGCGGGTTAAAAAGTGACAACCGTACAAATCCTGGCTGCAATTTTTGTTTTTGGTTTGCTGATCTTTTTTCATGAGTTAGGACATTTTACACTGGCTAAACTAGCGGGTATTCAAGTCTATGAATTCAGTATCGGTTTTGGTACACGGCTGGCCGGTTTTCGTCGGGGCGGTACGGTTTATAACCTGAGGGCAATTCCTTTGGGCGGTTATGTACGCATGGCCGGTATGAGTCCGGAAGAAGACCGGAGAGAGGCGATTATAAGGCATCAGGAAAAAACCGGTGAACAAATCGGTAGCGAAGACCATCCGGGTGATATTGACCCGGCCTGCCTGGTAGACCCCAGCCAGTGCTTTTCCAACAAAAGTGTCTGGAAAAGGATGCTGGTTATTGTTGCCGGCCCGTTGATGAATTTTATCCTGGCTATTCTGTTGTTTTCACTGATGGTAGGGTATTTCGGCATTCCGTCAAACAGCAATGTGATAGGTAAGGTTTTACCCGATAAACCGGCCAGTGCAGCCGGACTACAGCCGGGAGACCGAATTATTGCGATAAGCGGGCAAACGGTCAAAACCTGGGAACAAATTACCGGCATTATTCATAAGAATCCCAAGAAAAAGCTCGAACTAACAGTTACACGAGAAGGTGGACGCAAATATTTTGCGGTTACCCCCGTGCTGGATAAAAAGACAAACCTGGGCCTTATTGGTATTCAGTACAGCACGAAATCCCCGGGGGTTTTTGGTGCCGTCAAAATTGGGACTATGCAAACCTACGAGTATATAACCATTACCTTTAGTTTTTTGGGTAAAATGTTTGCTCAGGAAATTCCGGTGGAACTTAGCGGCCCGGTACGTATTACCAGGGAACTGGGCAAAGCGGCAGAAATGGGTCCTTTTTATCTGCTGAATTTTGCCGGGTTTCTGAGTATTCAAATAGGACTTTTCAATTTATTTCCTATTCCGGCTCTGGATGGTAGCAGGATTGTCTTTTTGGCTTTCGAGGGACTACGGGGGCGCCCGGTGGATCCGACCAAAGAAAACTTTATCCATCTGGTTGGCCTGGGACTGTTGCTCCTGCTAATGGTAGTTATCACATACAAAGATATTGCCCAGATACTGGCGTAGGAGGGATGACGCCGTGTTACGGAGAAAATCCCGGCAGATTATGATTGGTAATGTTCCTATTGGCGGCGATGCGCCTGTTTCCGTTCAGTCAATGACGAATACAGATACCAGGGATGTACAAAGCACCGTCGCCCAGATTGAACATCTGGCATCAGTAGGCTGTGAATTGGTCAGGGTAGCCGTGCCGGATGACACGGCTGCTGCTGCGTTAAAGGATATCAAAAAACAAAGCCCGATTCCGGTAATCGCCGATATTCACTTTGATTACCGTTTAGCTCTGACAGCCATTGCTAATGGTGTTGACGCTTTGCGTCTTAACCCTGGCAACATCGGTGCCGCAGAGCGGGTGAGGGCGGTAGTGCAGGCTGCGAAAGAACGTCGCATCCCTATTAGAATTGGGGTAAATGCCGGTTCTTTGGACAAGCTGCTGCTGGAAAAGTACGGGGGGGTTACGCCGGGAGTAATGGTAGAAAGCGCTATGCAGCACATTGCCATCCTGGAGGAATTAAATTTTACGGATATTAAAATATCACTGAAGGCTTTTGATGTGCCGATGCTGGTTGAGGCTTATGAATTAATGGCGGAAAAGGTAGATTATCCCTTCCATATAGGTGTAACTGAAGCCGGGACGGTACAAACCGGCACCATCCGTTCAGCGGTGGGGATTGGTGTGCTCTTGTCCCGGGGGTTGGGTGATACGGTAAGGGTCTCATTAACCGGTGACCCGTTGCATGAGGTGCGAGTAGGTTATGAGGTGTTAAAAACCCTTGGGTTGAGGCAGCGTGGGCCAACTATAGTTTCCTGTCCCACATGCGGGCGGACGGAGATAAACCTGATTCCGGTGGCGGAAGAGGTTGAAAAGCGTACCCGGGACTTGAGCAAGCCTTTGAAAATTGCCGTTATGGGCTGTGTGGTTAATGGCCCGGGTGAAGCACGGGAAGCCGATATTGGCATTGCCGGCGGTAAAGGGGTGGCTTTGTTGTTTAAAAAAGGACAAGTAGTAAGGAAAATCCGGGAAGAGGATATGGTTACAGAGCTATTGCGGGAAATCTGGGAGATGGCTGGGGATTGAATAGGGATTGAAACCGGATATATTTGGAATAATATACCGTGGTAATAGCCAATAAAAGGGGGAAATTTTATGCGAGCAAGCCAACTTATGGCCCCGACGCTGCGGGAAGTACCTGCCGAGGCGGAAGTTGCCAGCCATATTCTGATGCTACGGGCCGGCATGATCAGAAAAGCCGCTGCCGGAGTTTATACATATTTGCCGTTAGCATACCGGACTTTAAAAAAAATTATGCAAATTGTCCGGGAGGAGATGGATGCCAAAGGTGGTCAGGAACTGATGCTGCCAGTAATCCAGCCGGCAGAACTATGGCAGGAGTCAGGGCGGTGGGATGTTTACGGTGATGAGTTATTCCGTCTGCAGGACCGCCATGGCCGGGCGTTTGCCCTTGGTCCGACCCATGAGGAAATTATTACCGACCTGGTAAGGGGAGAAGTCCGTTCCTACAAGCAACTGCCGTTATTATTGTATCAGATTCAGAACAAATACCGGGATGAACGCCGGCCACGTTTTGGTTTGATGCGCGGGCGGGAGTTTATTATGAAAGACCTGTATTCCTTTGACCGGGATGAAGCCGGTTTAGATATCAGTTATCAGAAAATGTATGATGCCTATAGCAGGATTTTTGCTCGCTGCGGTCTTCGGTTCCGCCCGGTGGAAGCTGATTCCGGGGCTATCGGCGGCAGTACAACCCATGAATTTATGGTCATGGCCGAGTCCGGTGAAGCGGCAATTCTATATTGTGATACATGTGATTATGCGGCTAACACTGAAAAGGCGGAAGCGTGTTGGGTGGATGAGCCATTGTCGGCAGAAATGCATGCTGCCGCAATGCATGCCGATGAATCGGCACAGCCGGCGCAAGTGGCAACGCCAGGCGCCAGGACTATTGGAGAAGTAGCAGCTTTTCTGAATATACCCCCCACTCAGTTTATCAAATCACTGGTTTTTGAGACTGAAAAAGAAACTATTCTGGTGCTGGTCAGAGGTGACCGGGAGATTAATGAAATAAAACTTTATAATCTTTTAGGGTGTGTGCAGTTACAAATGGCCGGAGAAGAAACGGTTCGATTGATTACTGGAGCGGCTGTAGGTTTTGCAGGGCCGATAGGGATAAAAAACGTAACCCTTGTGGCAGACAAAGAAGTGATGACAATGCGTAATGCTGTTACCGGATCCAATATTACTGATGTGCACCTGACCAATATTAACCCCGGCCGGGATTTTAAACCTGATTTGGTTGGGGACATTCGTCTGGTAGCCGCTGGTGAGCCTTGCCCCCGTTGTAGTGGTAAACTGGCCGAAGCCCGGGGCATAGAGGTTGGTCAGGTTTTCAAGCTTGGCACCAAGTACAGTAAAGCTCTTAACGCTAAACATCTAGATATTAACGGCAAAGAACAATTGATGGTGATGGGCTGCTATGGGGTCGGGGTGAGTCGGACTATGGCTGCTGCAATTGAACAGAACCATGATGAAAATGGTATCATCTGGCCTGTGCCCATAGCCCCTTTTCAGGTGGTGGTGGTGCCGGTAAATACTAAAGATGAAAGTCAGATGAAATTTGCTGCGGAAATTTATCAGGACATACAAAATTCAGGTGTAGATGTAGTACTGGATGACCGCAATGAACGGCCTGGTGTGAAGTTTAAAGATGCCGACCTGATTGGTTACCCGCTAAGGGTTACGGTGGGCGCTAAAGCTGTAGAAGAAGGGGCAGTTGAAGTGCGCACCCGGAAAAACGGTGAAACTCAGCTGGTTGGTAAGGATTATGTGGTGGATATACTAAAGCAGGTTATTGCGGCTGAAATGGCAGGAATAGCGTTACAATTGACTGAATAAGTATAAAAAACACAGAGTGCGTTGGGGTGTCCCATGAAAATTATTGCTGTTATACCGGCTTATAATGAAGAAGCAACTATAGGCCAAATTATCCGGACCTTACGTCAGGTGCCGGTATTGTCGGAAGTGCTGGTGGTAAGCGACGGCTCTACGGATAATACGGCCCGGGTTGCTGCAGAGGCAGGAGCCAGAGTGCTGCCGTTGGCTGTCAATATTGGCAAAGGCGGGGCAATGATGGCCGGCCTAAAGAATACCGATGCGGATATTATTCTTTTTTTGGATGCGGACTTGCTTGGCTTACGGCCGGATCATGTATTTAACCTGCTGGAGCCGGTGATAAACGATAGGGCTCAAATGACAATAGGAATTTTTGAAGCCGGCCGGTTAGCTACCGATTTGGCCCAGTTTGTGGCGCCGTACCTTTCCGGTCAGCGGGCGGTACACAGAACACTTTTGGAAAAATTGCCGGACCTTGATATGACTAGGTTTGGGGTTGAAGTAGCATTGACAAAATTCGTGAAAACTGCAGGGATTCCGGTTGAAGAAGTGGAATTAAAAGCAATGAGCCATATTATGAAAGAAGAGAAACTGGGCCTGGTAAAAGGCGTTATGGCCAGGTTGAAAATGTATTGGGAGATTGCTAAATATGTTGGTAAAGGATAAATAAATCCTTAAAGGGTGAAAAAGATTGGGCTATACTGATGTTGATGTAATAATTCGGGTAGTGCTGTCATGTATATTAGGCGGATTGATTGGGTTGGAACGGGAGAGCTTGAACAAATCCGCGGGCTTTCGGACGCATATTTTAGTCTGTGTCGGCTCAGCTTTAATTATGCTGGTTTCACAGGAAATATATTTTCAGTACCGGGGAGAAACACCCATGGATCCTGCCCGGATAGCGGCCCAGGTAGTGAGCGGGATTGGTTTTTTAGGTGCCGGCACCATCATGCGGGAAGGTGTTAACGTTAGGGGATTGACCACTGCTGCCAGTTTGTGGGTAGTGGCCGCTATCGGTCTGGCAGTTGGCACCGGTTTTTATTTTGCGGCTATTATAACTACCGGAGTGGTTTTTCTGGTATTGATTTATTTGGGTAAAGTGGAACGGCTGATGGCCGGTCTGGAACTTTTTGAAACCCTATTGGTCACTGTGGATAATCGTCCCGGTCAATTGGGGCGGGTGGGTTCTTTTTTAGGCGAACAAAAAGTAAACATCCATCATATTGAATTAAAACAAATGCGGGATAACCACCAAGTATTGATGCAGGTCAGTATAAAACTGCCTCCCACATTGGGCTTGGAGGAGCTGATGTTTCAGTTGTCTGAGCTGCCCGGGGTTTATCAGGTGGGACATGAAGAATAATAATACCGGGGGAGGAACCGGCTAGTGATGTTACCTGAATTATCTGCACCAAGTCAAAGTTGTGGTAATATTTATGAATTTGTTGCTAACACTGATTTCCCGGATGATTTTAAAGAGGCATTTAAAAAAGCCGTTATTGGAAAAGTGGAAATCAGCACCCGGGAAAAAATCTGGCGCATTTATCTGGAAGCTCCCGAACTGCTAAGCAAGCAGTTATTACAGGCTCTGGCGGAACTACTGCGGGCAGGGATACCAGG
>CAZWUW010000016.1:5510-39865 GCA_964636895.1 uncultured Eubacteriales bacterium | reverse complement strand
CGGAGTTATCCATAGGTTTTAAGAACCTTTAAGTTATCCACATTCCGAATTCATGATTAACAGAAAAATAACCCAGCAGGAAAATAACTGTCTAAGTGGAATAAATTTTTTAACAGGATTCCTCCGATTGCTTAAGAAAGAAGTGGTAGATTATGTGGAAGCTGTGGCAGGTAATTTTACTGATCATTTCGCTGGCCATGTGGATTGGCTGGACAATTTGGAGCTATAAACTGAAAAAAGAACAGCAAGAAGATGACTCAATGGAAATCGAAGTCATCTTCATGATTAACGCCATAAACTTTATATTGATTTTACTAATCCTTGATTAGTCAAATTCGGCCCGAACGGATGATACTGATTAATAGCCACATTCCCAGTAATACCGCAATTACAAAACCAATCTCCGCCACCGGATAACGCCGGAACAGAAAGCTTCCGCTCTGCTGGGCAATCAGCGAGGAACCGATTATAATGGCCGCAATTATAATGCTAAATGACAGCCGGTTGCTGACAATGTTAAGCCGGTTAACAAACTGCACAAAATTTTTTAGCTCAATCCGGAAACTCAATTCCCCGGCTTCCATTGTATGCAGCAAATTATCTGCCCGACGTGGCAAATCCCGGCTAATCGTAATAATATCAAGCCCGTAATCAATTATTTTTTTGGCCACCCGACCAGGGGCCATTTTTTCATAGAGCAATTTTTTTCCGAATGGTTCCGCCAAATCCACAATACTTACCCCGGGGCTCAATTTCTCAATGGTGCCTTCAAGCAAAAGCAGTGTGCGGGTTAATAATACAACCTCTGCAGGAATACGAATCCGGTATACATAAGACATCCCCAGCAATTCCCGCAGCGCTTCTCCGATTCTGATTTCCTTTAGCGGGCGGTCATAATATTTGCTAAACAGGTAGTTAATGTCTTTACGTAAATTCTGTTTATTAACTTTTCCATGGGCTTTGCCGATTTCCAGCAATACCCGCACTATCCCGTCAAGATCCCGCCGCACTATATGCAACAACATAGCGGCAAACTGGTCCTTCAGATAATCATCCAGACGGCCGACCATGCCGAAATCCATAAAAAAAATTTTTTCTTCAGGCAGCACTGCGATGTTTCCCGGATGCGGGTCACCATGAAAAAATCCGTCTACTAGAATCTGCTTAAAAACTGCATTTGCCACTTTTTTTGCTACATTCGAAAGATTATAACCGGCGGCACGTAGTTCTTCCAGCGCAGTTATTTTTATACCCTCTACATACTCTAAAACCAATACCCGCCGGGTGGTGAAAGGCCAGAAAACCTCAGGACTGACCACCTCGTTTTCCCCGGCAAAATTCTCCCGGAAACGTTCTGCGTTCCGAGCTTCATATGTATAGTCTACTTCCTGCCGAATGGCACGGGCAAACTCCTCCACCATTTCCCCCAATTTATAAAACCGGCCCCAAGAAGTTCGCCACTCTAAAAGTCGGGCAATATCGAACATAATCTCCAAATCAGTTTCGATTAGCCTGTCCACACTTTGCCGCTGGACTTTGATTACTACTTCCTCTCCTGCCGCCAGCCGCCCCCGGTGTACCTGGCCAATTGAGGCGGTTGCCAAAGGAGCTGTCTCAATCCCGGCAAAAACCTCAGCCACAGATGCACCCAGTTCTTCTTCAATAATAGTCTTTATCTCCTCAAAAGAAACCGGCTGAACCTGATCCTGCAAGTGTTCAAGCTCCATAATTACGTCTGGCGGAAACAAATCCGGCCGCGTACTCATTAACTGCCCCAGTTTAATAAATGTAGGCCCCAATTCTTCCAGCACCAGACGAATACGCCGCGCAGTAGTCAGTTTCTCGTGACCCCGGCGGACTGTTTTCCGCCAGGGAATACGCAACCCTCCTGAAATGCCGGTCTGGTCCAGCAGAAAGCCAAAACCGTGTTTTGTCAGGACATTGGCAATTTCCCGGTAACGTAATATATGTTTATACCGGCTAGTCAAATGAAAGACCATTTTACCACCTTACACATCCGTACTTTCAATATTAAGCCTTGCCTCTATCCTCCGCAGGCGCTCTTCCAACTGGCTCAAATCATCTCTGGAAACAAGTCCCATGGATCCCCTGATTTTTTCCACTTCATTGCGCACCGTGTTACGCAGTGCTTCCCGCTCCTGCTCCCCCTTCTCTACCAGTTCTTTAACAAATTCCCTAGCTTCTTCTTTAGTAACTTCTCCTTTTTCCACCAGTTCATTCATAGCCTTTTCCAGTTTTTCTCTGGTCAGGGACAACACACCTACCCCAGCCGTCAGTGTTCTTTGTAGCAGATTGATCATCTTTAGCCGCCTCCTTTGCCCCTATTATAAGCAAATCCCCGGCAAAATATTTAAGGTCAGGAACCAAACAAAATGTTTAAGGTTCCTGACCTTCTTTTTTACCCTTCGGCAAAAGTTCGCACTCGGCGAAAAAGCCTTACCGCCAGTAAAATAACCATCGCATCTATGACCACAAGCGCCGCAAAAACCGGCACAACAACTTCCCACGAAAACGTGACGGGTATCCAGCCTGCCATCAATGGCACACCAATGACCAGATAACCGAGAGAACTAAGCAGTTGAGCGTTTTTCACGCTGCCAACCCGCAGTGAAACCAGTACCCCGCTGCCCACAGCAAAAATAATTAAAGCAGCACCAATAAATATAAATGTAAATAATGCCGGTAATGAATATACATAAAAACCTTCATGCAAGCCATTTATATATTGATAATAATTCAAAGTAATTATGCCTATAAATACCACAAACATATAAAACACAAATGAAAATATAAAACCTGCCAATGCTTTACCAAAAAACAGGGCGAATTCCGATAGCCCCATAGCCAGCATGCTGTGCATATATTTTCGTTCTTTTTCTCCGGTAAAACTATCCGCTACTCCTGTATATGTGAGCATCAACGGAACAAATACAAAATGCAGTACCAACAGTGAGGTTTCTTGCAGCCAGAAGTCGGCTTGGCTAAAAGGAATGGCAATGCCGAACATCAGCACAAACACAATCCAGCCAATGGCCTGTTTTTTAATGCTTCGGGCATATATAATTTTCTGCAGTTCGCTGCGGTAAACACTTAAAACATCATGCATCAGCAACCCTCCCAAACCGCTTTGCTTAACTACGCTTGTAGTTTTGGAATTTAAAAAAAATGTGGTTATCCCACAAGATTGACACTAAAAAGTACAATAGTAATTATAATCAGGAAACATACTTTGACATAATATAAAAATTGTCTTTGACCGGATATAACGAAATAATCCTGCGGCAGCTTGACAATTCTTTCTACTCGTTCACTAAAAAGCGAAGACGGCCCGACCAGGCTTTGCATGATGGTATTGGTTAGAATTGTTTTGCTCCTTGCATTCTGCTGCATCAGGTTATATACCTTTAACAGCATCTCTGCGAAAATCACCGGCCGTCCCGTGATACTGATGGCCAGGTCGTCACAATTCTTTTCTTTTTCTTTTAGCAGGTAATTGTATATGAAAATCACTACCGGGTTAAAAAACATAATGTCTCTGAATAACACGGCCTGCCAGATATATAAATTGTCCCAGCGCGCCATGTGGGCAATTTCATGAGCCAGTAAAGCCTCCAGTTCGTCGGTGGAAAGGTGTTGGAGAAGGTTTTGGGGCACAACCAATAGCGGATTAAAAAAACCGAGGACAAAGGGTGAAGGGTACTCTTTATTGACAACCAGCAGTTTGGGTACAGGGGAGTCAACTTTGCCGGCGATTTGTTGCACCATCACCTGCAATGCTCTGGTGCTGTCATTATCGAGCCGGTCTGCCAGCAATACATCGGTCTTGAATTTCTCATAAGAAATCCAGCGCTGGACAAAACATACTACACCCCAGCCATATATAAATGCGACGGTATACCAGGATACTTTCAGACCACCCAGATTCAGCCCCAGCAATACCAGAAAAGACTTAATAACCGGCAGTTCCAATAATTTAAAACGCAAATTGGAACTCAAAGAGCTACCCCTGATACTGAACAGTTGCATGACGACGAGCACCACAAGCAGAGTTATCGCGCCGGAGAGAATACTGGGCCAAATATTATGCAACCATAGGGATTTTATGACGTCCATGGTTTATCCCTCGCTTTTTTTCTTCTCCACCAGACGTTCGAGGACCTTCAACTCCTCGTCACTCAATTCGGTTCCGTCCAACAATTGTGATATCACCGGAACTTTGGAGCCGCCAAATATTTTATCAATAACATACTGCAGCATCCCATTCCCCACTTCGCTTTTAGTGGTTTTCGGGAAATACAAATAAGCGCGGCCATCCTTCTGTCTTTTCAAAATACCTTTCTGGGAAAGCCTGGTCATTACCGTCATAACTGTATTATAAGCTATATTCCGATTATTGGATAATTCTTCATAGACGTCCTGTACCGTAGCCTTCTGCATTCGCCAGATAACCTGCATGATATCCGCCTCCAGCGGTCCTAATGAATTATTCTCAGCTACCATATACTAATCACCCCTATAACCATTATATACTACCTCCGTAGTGCCTTGCAATAATTTTCCCCATTTTCATAAAGAAAAAATCAACCTGCCAGAAAGGTATCTGTCCATAAATAATGCTTATCGAAAAGGCTAAATGCATACGTTTTATTTGTTGGCCTTATCCGGCATTTATATAATATAATTGGTTTAGTAGAAAACCAAGGAGGAATTTCGCATGCAATCTCAATTTTTTGACGCCCCTGGTATGACCGAAGTGCAAAAAAACAGGAATTCCGTAATCTTTATAGCTTCGTCGGAACTGGGCCGCGGCAACTCGGAACTAGGGACAACCCTAATGAAAAGTTTTATGTTTACTTTAGTGGAAAGTAAAGATTTGCCTGACAGTATGCTGTTTGTCAACAGCGGCGTCCACCTGACCTGCGAGAATTCACCTGTCCTGGAACACCTTATAAATCTGCAGCGGCAGGGGGTAGAAATATTGTCATGCGGAACATGCCTGGATTATTATAAAATCAAAGAAAGGCTAGCTGTGGGCCAGGTAACCAACATGTATGCAATATATGAAAAAATGAGTTTGGCAAATAAGGTTATATCCCTATAACAGCGAATCTAACGCATACGCACAAAAAAGCAGTCTAATCATACGCGATTAAACTGCTCTACAAAGTCTTGTTTGGTGCGGTCGAGAGGACTTGAACCTCCACAAGCCAATGCTCACTAGAACCTGAATCTAGCGCGTCTGCCAATTCCGCCACGACCGCATGTCAATTGGTACATTAACGATGATAGCATAAAAAAGAAGCCGTGTCAACGCCGACATGTCTTTTTGCGCAGTAAAAATAGCCTGTATTATCTGGCAGTTATGTATTATTTCGCCCACCCCAAGAAAAACTAATCAGGTAATACTTTTCCCGATGGAGGTGAAGAAATGGCGAAAAAAGTTGTAGGCCGTTTTGCGCCGGAAATGAACACCGAAAGCGAAAACTATGCCGGTCCTAAAACCAGATTCGGCACAAGGCTGCGCAACCGGCGCACTATTAGCGACCCACCCAGTAAAGGGGTCGGCCGCATTTACCGTAACGGCGAATGAATTTAGCCCGATAATCAGGCGGGTCCTGATATTAAAAAGGGAGTGTCCCATAAGTTTACTTAGGGGATACTCCCTTTGCTTTTACATGGCTGGGGCGGCTGGACTCGAACCAACGCATGACGGAGTCAAAGTCCGTTGCCTTACCAACTTGGCGACGCCCCAATATAGTGGTGGAGGGGGCAGGATTCGAACCTGCGAAGGCGGTGCCGGCAGATTTACAGTCTGCTCCCTTTAGCCACTCGGGAACCCCTCCGTATGGCGGAGCTGACGAGATTCGAACTCGCGATCTCCTGCGTGACAGGCAGGCATGTTAGGCCTCTACACCACAGCTCCTGATGACTTGGCGGAATAAAGTCACAAGATTTATTATAACTAAAGATACGCAAGTCGTCAAGAGCCGGTTTAAAAAAATGTGATTTGAAAAAAAAGTCCAGTTTTGCAACTGGACGGGGAGAGATAGAACTCACCAAAGCGGAGTGTCTTTAGTATAAGCATGAGTACATATAAATATACATGATTTCATCAAATAATTAAAAAACTTTTGCCTCTTTAGCAGCTCCCCGAGACAGACTGAGCTTTTCCACCGGCAATTCCCAGCTAAACCCCCGGTAAATGGTCATGATGTTGCTAAAACAATTTTGGCATAATTCCAATTCGTACACATATCCTGCAATGTCAAACCTATAAAGACATAACTCTTCGCCACTGCCCGAACATACCGCACAACGGGGCTGAGCCACAAATCGGTTGACATTCTTAAAGTAAAGCATGGCCAACCGGTTATTCTGCATTGTAAACTTGTTTTTCAGGTCTTCAATACACGAGTCGCACAGCTCCATATTTTTATTTGTTGCCCTAAACATAAATTCTGTTTTTTTCAATGCATCAGATACCCGGCCACACCTCTCACATGTTTCTTCATGTACATAAATTTCCACATAATCAACTCCCTAAAAAAAATTAAAATCCTGCCCGCATAATGCCGCAGACAGGAAAAAGCCTTAACTTATCCTTCGGCGGCCCGGCTGTCATAACAGTAATCCTGTATTAGACCCGCAGCTTTGCGTCACCGCCTTTCGACGGTTTTGCCATTATCAGGAAAACAATATTTTTTACTCCATTTATACATATCGTTATTTTAAACCGGCAACTTTATAGTTGAGGTGATTTTTTTGGATATCAAATATAAAGCCCTGATATGTTTGCTGGCTCTTATCACCGGTTTGGCCTTAGGCCGATACTTTGGTTTAAAATGGCGGCAGAAATACCGGCGCTAAACGGGATTAACGGATCATCTTCATTTAGTACCCTGGTAATTTCCAGTTCTGTCTTTTTAAGCAGGTCAACCTCCACCGGTGTAATGATTTCCTGTCGCTGTCCGCTAAAAAATATCCTGATTACCGGACGGGCAAGATTTTTTCTGTGGTTGTCAACAACAACTCCAATTTCATAGGTATTAAGCACTACAATAGTGCCAACAGGAAATGGGGCGACCTTTTTCATAAAAATCTTGATAATTTCGGCATCAAAATATATTCCACTACCTCCGCTGACTATTTTTAGTGCTTCATGCGGTAAATATGCCTTCCGGTATGCCCTGTCCGCAGTCAGGGCATCGTATACATCCACTATTGCAGTAATGCGCGAAAACTCATGAATCTCCATACCCTTCAACCCCCTGGGGTATCCTGTACCATCCATCCTTTCGTGATGCTGAAAAGCGACATGCGCAGCCAGCAGGCTTAGTTCCTTCTGCTCCCGCAACAGCTCAAAACCAAACTGTGAATGTTCCTGCACCTTGGTAATTTCAGCCGGGGTTAATTTGTCCGGCTTCTCAAGAATTTTTTTACTCACCAGCGTTTTCCCCATATCATGGAGAATTGCTCCCACTCCAATGTCCCGCAGCCGTAATTCATTGTACTCCATACTGATAGCAGTCATAACAGCAAGAATACAAACATTCACACAGTGACCAAAAACATAGTCATCATAACTGCGAATATCTGTCAAATTCAATATGACCTTACGATTACGCAAGAGCTCGTCCACAATATTGTTTACCGCGGCTTTCGCCGCGCCTATATCAATTCGTTTGTTCCGGTACACTTCATCAAAGATGCCGCGGACTGTTTTTTGAGTTTCCAGGCGGGTTTTTTCACTAATTACATCCGTAACCTCACACTCTTGTAAATACTCATTTCGAATATAAACAGCGGGAATCTTTAGTTCCTTCAACCGGTGAATAAACATCGGGGTCAATGCTACCCCCTTTGAAAGCAATATATTTCCTGATGAAGAAGTAATTGTCCGGGCAATAACCATCCCCGGCTTTACGTTAGTTATTGATATCTTATGCAATCTTGGCACCCCCTTTTATGCAAAATACAAAAAAACTGTCCGGTTGCCTATAAGGAAATCCGGACAGCACAAAAACTGTCTACCTCCCGGCAACCTGGCGATCATGGCTGTATCAGCTTTAGACCCATGGTTTTGCGAGCCTACCTTTCGGTAAGTTTGCCTTTTTCTTAGATACTGTTTGCGGTTTTTGGCATACAGGGTTATTTCATGGCTGCCGGAAATAATGTTCCGATATGCACATTAGCATATTTTTTCATATACTCTACAATCAGGTTGTCCAGTTCACAACTCTTATCATATACTTCCGGGTCATTAACCCCTTTGGTTTTAGCCAGGCGGTACATTTCCCGCTGCTTGGCTTTAATCAGTCTGACCATACCCCGCCGGTTATTCCACATTCCATTCCCTCCTACCGATATCTGCTAATACAACAGTTGCCAACTAAATTTTACATTTTTTTCTGCATTCAAACAAAATATTCCTTCAGAGAATGTGTCGAAACCGGTCGTATTGAAAAATTTTCCTGCCTCTATTACTGTTTCCATTCCAAATCAACCCGGTCACCGGATTTTATCGGCGTTGTAAATTCAGCCGGGTTACCGTTAACTCTCATTTCCAGCCGGGCACCGGCACCAGGAGGTAAAAAAGAAAAACTGCTTTTTGTAAAAACATCGGTAAGAATAAGGTTACTGCGTGGAATCTGGATTTCTTCGTCGTTAACATAAATTATGGCTAGTTCTTCGCCAGACACTGCCATTTCCCCTGCGACTTCCTCTAAAATGGTGGTCTGACCGAGTTCTGCCGATGCCACCGGGCTGTCTTCTGCCAGCACTATGTCCGGCTGCGCTTTCGTCTGTAAATCTATAATGCGGAGATAATCTTCAGGCAGCAGTTCTTCCAGCATATCCAATTGCGGATTGACTTCCTGACCATTAATATAAACCCGGTAGTTATCCGGCGGACCTGACCAGCCGGTAATCTCCATTACTTCACCAAGAGTTTTGGGTAAATGGTAGGTAATGCGGGCATTATCAACCAATGGTTTACTATAATCCACTAATTCGTCGTTCATGGTAATAATCGGTTTAATGTGTGTTTCCTGTTCATTAACAAATATCTTAAGCGGCGCAATGACCGGAACAACATCTGCAATAGTACCGGCAGCGTGCTGACCATCTTTGGCTTCTCTGACCTCAAGCACGTCATCATGCATGACAGCGGCATCCAGCGCAGCTTCCTGTCCGTTTAACACTATTGTGGCCGGTGTACCACGCCCCCCTTTAATTATATGTAATTCTCCGTTCACTACTACAGTTAAGGCCAGTCCTAGCCTGGGTGCCAGTTTTTTCATGTTGATACCTGCGGCCAGCAGTGCATCAGCTACCGTCCCCCGGTTAATTTCAAACAACCGGAAGGGGCGGCCGTTTACGGTTACGGTGGCAAAACCCAGCCCCCGTTTTTCATATGCGGTCACGGCAATTCCGATTGGAGTTACTGCTTCCGGGCCAACCATGTTTTGCGCGCCAAAAACCTCGGCAATCGCTTCCCGGCCACGGATTGCCACTCTTTGTCGGGAAAGGCCCAGATTCTCCGCCAGCTTATCCTGCAGCATCGGAGTTAGGCTACCGCCACCAATGCAGATAACCGCCTGCGGAGGTTTTTGGTTTAAAAATACAATTTTTTCACTAATCTGAAAAGCCAATTTTCCTACCGATTCTTCCATTACAGCGATTACCTCACCGACCGGCAACCGGTGATATACCCCCAAGACATCGGTAAATTCTACTTCGTCACGGTCTTGCACCATTCTTTTCAAATCTTCAGCCTGATTAAAATCCAGCAAATATTGGTGGGAAATCCGTTCGGTAATTTCATCTCCTGCCGTTGGGACCATGCCATATCCCACTATTGCCCCGTCCGAGGTCAGGGCAATGTCTGATGTGCCGGCACCAATATCCACCAAAGCTATATTCAGTTGCCGCATACTGGCTGGCACCACCACCGTACTGGCCGCAATCGGCTCTAAAGTCAGACTCAGCATTTCCAAGCTTGCCCGCTGCAATACGGTAAAAAGGGAATCCACGACTACCCGGGGCAAAAAGGTAACAATTAAGTCTACACCAATATTTTTCCCTTTCTGTCCGGCCAGATTGCCAATTCTATACCCGTCCAATTCATAATTTATTATGCTGTAACCCACACAATGATAATTCAGGTCATTGCTGTCATGTTCATCCCGGGCCAGCTGCTGCTGAGCTTCCTGAACGGCCTGCATCTCAATACGGATAACATCTTCCTTGGTTATCTCCCTGTATTCATCAGTCTGACTGGCAATCTTAGTGCGCACGGTGCGCAGTGACCGCCCGGCCGCAGCTACGGCGACCTGATCCAGGGTCTGCCCAAGTCGTGCTTCCATAGCTTCTTTTACTTTACGAACCACTTCGGCCACTTGTTCCACATCGTGAATCTGGCCGTCAATCATAGACCGCTGTCTGTGTTCAAATGTCTCGGCGGCTATAATTTCAAGTCCTTTGGACGTTTCCTGCATCACCACGCCCACTACTGACCTGGTGCCAATATCTAGGGCAAATATGGTGTCTGACGGCATAATACCCCTCCTTAAAACTAAGGTTGGCATCTGTGCCAACCTTAGTTCTCCCCTGTCTTCTGGTAAAAAAAGGACGAAACCAGGCTGAAACCAATCTCCCTGGCCTGAAAAATCTGCTCTGTGCTGCCGGTGAACAAAATTCCGCCAGGTTTTAGCGCCCCGTAAAAATTTTTGTAAAGCTCGTTTTTACTCTCTTCCGTGAAATAAATAACTACATTACGACATAATATCAAGTCAAAATTCCGGTCAAAAGAATCACGCAACAGGTTATGTTTGCCAAACTTAATTTTTTTCTTTATTTCATCAGAAACTATTATGTTCCCGTTTTCCTGTTTGATAAACCTAGTAAGATACGTTTGGGGCAGGTTAATTATAGCTTTATCAATATAAATACCGTTCCTGGCCTTGTTTAGCACTTCATCATCGATATCAGTTGCCAACAGATTAAAAGTATGGGTAGGAAAATTCATGCTTAATACCATGGCCAGGGTATACGGTTCTTCGCCTGTAGAGCATCCGGCGCTCCATATTTTCAAAGATGAATTCCTGGCAAACAAGGCCGGCAGGATTTTGCTAATCAGAATCTCCCACTGGGGAGGGTTACGATAAAACTCAGAAACATTAATGGTCAGGGTGTCAATAAACTTTTGCCAGTGCTTTTGTTCTGCTTCCATCAGGCTCAGGTATTCATCATAATTCTCAATACGCAAACTGCGCATCAGACTGTTAATCCGCCGTTCCATCTGAGGTCGTTTGTACCCGGTAAGGTCCAAACCTTTTTTCCTCCGCAGCTTATCCAAAAAAGCTTCATATGCATCCGCCATGCTGTCAATCCCTCTTTTATAATTTATTATTTTCTTACTTCATCAAAGGCACATTGCTCTTTTTATGACAGTCATTACAAAAGTTTTCCTTGGTCTGGCCAAATCTTTTTTGATGACAGTCGTAACAGAAATTTTCTGGGTTCTGATTTCTTTCAACTGTAACCTTATGCTCTTTTAGCCATTGTTCCCGGGGAGGATGAATCCGTTTCTCCGTTACAGCAAAATAAACCACAGCAATTAAGGCTATTAAAATAACTGCTGTAGCAATATGTTTGCGGTCCAAACCGCCTCACTCCTTTAACAAATACAAAGATATTCTCCAAAATTAGTCATAATTCCTGCCAATCCAACAATTTTTTAGGAATAATTTTCAATTTAGCTGCAGGCAGCAAAGGCATCATAAGCGGCGGCAATAGTTTTTTCAATATCTTCGTTAGTATGGGCCAAAGATACAAACGCCGCTTCAAACTGGGAAGGTGCCAGATATATACCCTGCGCCAGCATTTTACGGAAAAAGATACCAAACCTCTCCGTATCGGACGTGGTGGCGCTGGCAAAATCCGAAACCGGCCGGTCTGTAAAGAAGGCGCAAAGCATGGAACCAACCCTGGTGAAAGTAACAGGCACCCCTGCCTGCCCGGCCGCTTTGGCCAAACCGGCAGCGAGTTTAGCGGACTTATTCTCTAATTCAGCATATACACCCGGTCGCTGCAATAATTTCAAGGTAGTAATGCCGGCAGTCATAGCCAGCGGATTACCCGACAAAGTCCCGGCCTGATAAATAGGTCCGGCCGGGGCAATCATCTCCATGATTTCCTTTTTACCGCCATACGCGCCGACCGGTAACCCGCCGCCAATTATTTTGCCTATTGTGGTCAGGTCCGGTGCAATGTTATATAGCACCTGCGCCCCGCCATAAGCTACCCGGAAACCGGACATCACTTCGTCAAAGATTAACAGTGCCCCGTATTCCCGGGTAAGCTGCCGCAATTGCTCAAGATAACCGGGCGCCGGTGGCACCACACCCATATTGCCGGGTACCCCTTCCACAATTACGGCAGCAATGTCATGACCCTCCTTGGTAAAGATATCGCGCAGCATATCAATGTCATTATATGCAGCTGTAATAGTACCGCCAGCAATAAAATCAGGCACCCCGGGACTGGTGGGTACCCCCAGGGTAAGCGCCCCGGAGCCGGCTTTAATTAAAAAAGAATCCCCATGGCCGTGGTAACAGCCTTCAAATTTGACAATTTTATTCTTTTTGGTATAACCCCGGGCTAACCTGACGGCACTCATAGTAGCTTCCGTGCCGGAGTTAACCATACGCACCATTTCCATGGCCGGAAATGCATCAATGATAATCCGGGCCAGTTCAGTTTCTAATTCCGTGGGCGCACCGTAACTGGTGCCTTTTTCCAGATATGCTTTTAGCGCTGCCACCACTTCCGGATGCTGGTGGCCCAGAATCATCGGCCCCCAGGAGCCGACATAGTCTATGTATTCGTTAGCGTCCACATCATAGATCCTGGCCCCATCGGCCCGGTCAATAAACACCGGATTTGCCCCCACTGATTTGAAGGCCCGCACCGGACTGTTAACACCACCGGGAATGTATTTCTTAGCTTCGCTAAAAAGTTTTACGGATTTTTCAAAACCTTCGTGAGTCATAAATATTACTCCTTTCTTTTTGACACAATATATATTATTTATTATTACCGCAAATCCTTTGCGCAAATCCGCCTAACAAAGATAACGCCAGATCCTAGATGAGGTCTGGCGTTATTAAACGGATCGGAAAAACACTTTATACAATTATCAGTAACCTTTACGGTCGTGATAAAGACACCAAGGTTCTTCGGCCATATAATCGCCGTTATTGTAATAGGCAGCCCTGGCCCGACAACCGCCGCAAATCTTCTTAAAGCCGCAGGCACCGCAGCCGCCTTTATAATCCAGGGTACGCAACGTCTTAAAAACTTCGCTGTCAGTCCAGATTTCACTAAAAGGAGTCTCCCTAACATTACCGACTTCCATCTCCATGTAGGCACAAGGCTGAACTTTGCCTTTCGGGCCGATAATACAATAGGAGGTGCCGGCCAGGCAGCCCCGGCCAAAACGCAGGTTCATGCCCATCTGTTTGGCAATGCGCATAAACTGCGGTGCACAAGTCGGTTTGATTTCAATATCTACTTCCTGCTGCTTTTTCATAATCCGGGTAAGGATCTCTTCGTACTGTTCGGCCCGCAAGGATTCTTCCTCAATGTTCCTAGCCCGGCCGGTCGGCACCAGGAAAAAGAAGTGATGGGCCTTTGCCCCTATATTTACCGCAAAATCAGTAATGGCTTCCGCCTCGTTCCAGTTCCAGTCCATCAGCGTGGTATGAATCTGGAAAGGCACCCCGGCTGCCCGCAGGTTTTTCATGCCTGCTACGGCACCATCCCAAGCCCCTTTTAATTTGCGCAGATGGTCATGTTTTTCTTTATCCAGGCTGTCAAGACTTATACCTACACCGTCAACACCCAGTTGCTTCAGCTTATTAGCCACCTCAGGGGTGATATAAGTGCCGTTGGTACCAAAAACGGTAATTAAACCAAGTTTTTTAGAATACTCCACCAGTTCAAAAATATCCGGCCGCATGAAAGGTTCGCCGCCGCTAAAAATCATAATCTTGAAGCCGGCCTTTTTAATTTCATCTAGCAGCGCTTTCCCTTCCGCAGTGTTAAGTTCCTCTTCCGCCATGGCGCCGGCCTCCCGGTAGCAGTGGTCACAAAACATATTGCATTGGTTGGTGGTATTCCAGGAAATGATCATTGCTTCTCCTCCTTTAGCCACTTAGCTACGTCTTTGGCATGATAAGTAATAATTATATCCGCCCCGGCCCGTTTAATGCCCAGTAAGGCCTCTGTAACCACACGTTTTTCATCCAGCCAGCCGTTTTGCGCCGCAGCCTTAAGCATAGCGTACTCGCCGCTGACATTATAAGCCGCTACCGGCATCGAAAACTCGTCCTTTATACGGCGGATAATATCCAGATAGGGCAGCGCCGGTTTAACCATAACTATATCGGCACCCTCTTCTATATCAAGCCAAACTTCTTTTAAGGCCTCATCACTGTTCGCCGGATCCATCTGATAACCGCGCCGGTCCCCAAACTGAGGTGCGGATTCAGCTACGTCCCGGAATGGTCCGTAAAATCCTGATGCGTATTTGGCAGAATATGCCATAATCGGGATTTCGCTGAACCCCTGACCATCCAGTGCTTTTCTGATCACACCTACCCGGCCATCCATCATATCCGAAGGTGCCACCATATCAGCACCGGCCCGGGCATAAGTCAAAGCAATTTTCGCCAGGATTTCAACAGTCGGGTCGTTCAAGACACCGCCATTTTCGTCAATTATGCCACAGTGCCCGTGACTGGTATATTCACACATACACAAATCAGGAATAACCAGCAGCTCCGGGCATTCCTTTTTGATAGCGGTTATAGCCCGCTGAACCGCTTCGTTTTCATCATAGGCAGCAGCTCCGATTTCATCTTTATACGCCGGTATACCAAAGAGCAACACTGCCGGTATGCCCAGTTCCATAACCTCCCGGCACTCTTTGATAATATTGTCAACAGACATCTGAAAAACCCCGGGCATAGACGTTATCGGATTTTTTATCTCTTCCCCGTTAGTGACAAACAGCGGATATACCAGGTCGTCAACAGCTAACCTATTTTCTCGCACTAACCGGCGCATGGTTTCACCCTTGCGCAGCCGGCGTGGCCTGGTCACAGGAAAAACCATTTCAGCTCACCTCCAGATATGCCAGAATTGCCTTCGTCATACCATCTATCGTATATTCTTCGGCCTCAATGTCCACCGTCAGCCCTAATTCCCGGGCCGTATTTGCAGTGATGGGGCCGATACAGGCCACTAAGGTTCCCTGCAGCAACTCCGGCAGATTCGGTTCAGACAACTTGCTGACAAAATTCTTTACTGTCGAGGAACTGGTAAAAGTGAGGATATGGATTCGCTTTTCAGCCAGCATTTCTTTAAGTATTTCGGTATTGCCGTCACCACTGACAGTTTTGTAAGCCGTCACTTCCGTAACTACCGCGCCCATAGCCTGCAGCGTTTCAGGCAATACTTTGCGGGCAATATCGGCTCGGGGCAGCAACACTTTTTTGCCAGCCAGATCTTCGCTTTTTAATCCTTCTATAATAGCCTCAGCTACAAACTCCTCCGGCATAAACTCGCAAAAAATGCCGTATTTTTCAATTTCTTCCCGGGTCTTAGGTCCGATAGCGCATATTTTAAGTCCATTTAAGGCCCGGATATCTTTCTTATTAAACCTCAACCGGTCAAAAAAGTATTGCACGCCATTCACACTGGTCAGTATAAGCCAATCAAACTGCCCTATTGCTTCGATAGCCCGGTCCATAGGCCCAAAATCATCCGGGGGATTAATTTCAATGGTGGGAAATTCCCACGGCTCCCCTCCCAGGTGCTCAATTTTTTCGGCAAAAACACTGGCCTGACTGCGGGACCTGGTAACCAGCACCCGCTTGCCGAACAATGGTTTGTTTTCAAACCATTTAAGTTTTTCCCGGAGAGAAACCACTCCCCCTACCACAATAATAGAAGGATGCCCCATTTTGGCTGCCCGGGCGGTATCCACAATATTCTCCAGTGTGCTTGTGACCGTCTGCTGTTCAGGCCTTGTCCCCCATCGGATAACAGCGGCCGGAGTTTCCGCCGGCAAACCATTGGCAGTAAGTTTCGCAACAATATGTGGCAGGTTACTCATACCCATATAAAACACCAGCGTGCCGCACGCTTTGGCAATCCGAGACCAATCAATGGAAGTGTCTTCTTTAGCCGGGTCTTCATTGCCGGTGATAAATGCAAGTGAGGAATTATGATCCCGGTGGGTTACGGGGATACCGGCATAAGCCGGCACGGCAATACCGGATGTGATGCCAGGGACAACTTCAAAAGGAATACCGTTTTCCTGGAGTATTTCCGCTTCTTCACCGCCCCGGCCAAATACATAGGGGTCGCCACCTTTTAGCCGGGTAACCACTTTACCTGCTTTGGCTTTGGTCAGCAAAAGGCTGTTTATCTCATCTTGTTTTAAAACATGCCGGACCGGTGATTTACCGGCAAAAATCATTTCGGCACCTGGTTTGGCATAAGCCAACAGCCTGGGACTGGCCAGCCGGTCATAAACCAGCACATCTGCTTTTTTTATACATTCCAGGCCTTTAACAGTAATTAATTTGGGGTCACCGGGACCTGCCCCAACCAAATAAACAACCCCCGCGCTCATGACTGACACTCCTGTCGTACTTCTTTTAATATTTTATCAGCACCTAATGCAATCAGCTTGTCCGCCAGTGCCCGGCCTAATAGTTCAGCATCTTCAACAGGCCCCGCAACACTGTCCCTGATTAATTCCCTGCCGTCCAGGCCGGCTACCAAACCTTGTAAGACCAACCTGTCTTCCTCGACCCGGCCAAGTGCACCGATGGGTATTTGACAACCGCCTTCCAGCTTTTTGAGCATGGCCCGCTCAGCTTTAATTGCCGCCGCCGAAGCCGGATGATTAAATTTTTCCACCAGCTGACGGACTTCTTCGTCCGCACCTCTGATTTCAATCCCGATTGACCCCTGCCCCACTGCCGGCAGACTGATATCAAAAGGAATCCGCTCTGTAATCCGGTCGCCCCAGCCTAATCGTTCAATTCCGGCAGCGGCCAGGATAATTCCGTCCATGTTTTCCCGTTCAAGTTTAGCCATCCGGGTATTCAGGTTCCCCCGCAGGGAAACCAGGTTAAAATCCGGCCTAAAGTTCAGCAACTGGGCGCACCGGCGCAAACTGCTGGTGCCGATCTTGGCGCCGGCCGGCATTTCCGCCAGGGTCAAACCATGCCGGGAAACCAATACATCCCGGGGATCAAAACGCTCACAAACAGCCCCAATGACCAAACCCTCAGGCAATACTGTAGGCAGGTCTTTCATGCTATGCACGGCCAGGTCAATATCCAGGTTCAGCATAGCTACTTCCAGTTCTTTGGTAAAAAGGCCCTTATCGCCAATTTTGGCCAGGGCCACATCCAGGATTTTATCACCCTGGGTCTTCATGCTGATAATTCGAAAATTATACTCGGGATTCAGTCTTTTTAAGTTATCTACCACCCAATTAGTCTGCCACAAGGCCAGTGCACTGTCCCTGGTGCCAATAACAATTTCTCTTGCCATGTTTCCGCCTCCGCCTGTTAAAAATATTGTAGCATAATGTTCAATTAACAATGCTCCTGCGGCGTTTCTTTAACCGGTTCGTGCCGGCGCTGCTGTCCGGCAACTTCCAGGTTAAAAAGGTTTTGCAGGATTTCACAATAAAGATGCCCCTGATGACTCAGGGCATAATGCTTCAACTGTACCACCGGGTCATGCAGCAGCTGGTTGACAATGGAGTTGGCCATAGAACTGATAACCTTTTTCTCCCTTTCCGTAAGACCGTCCATACGGTTAAACACCCGGTTGATCTCTTTTTGTTTAATGTCCTCCCCCCGCTGCTTTAAAGCCGCCACGGTAGGCGTAATAAACTGCATACTGAGCCACTTGAGGAACCCGTCCATTTCCTCTTCCACTATTCGTTCCGCCTTAACGGCTTCTTTTTTCCGCTCCACCATATTATTGTCCACTACATTCTGCAAGTCATCTATATCATACAAGTCAACCCCAGCCACCTCCGCCACCGCCGGATCAATATCCCGCGGCACGGCAATATCCATCAGAAAAAACCGTTTGCCGGATCTTTTTTGCATCACTTTGTGAATTTCCTTGTGCCCGATAATATAGCCGGTAGCCGAAGTAGCACTAATAACAATATCAACATTGGCCATATGGTCAAATACTTCTTCATATTTCACAGCCTGGCCATTAAACTGTCCGGCCAGAGCCAAGGCCTTTTCGAATGATCGATTAGCTACCAATACATCGGTAACCCCGTTAGATACTAAATGTTTGGCAGTCAATTCACTCATTTTTCCGGCCCCGACCACCAAAATTGACCGGCCAGCCAGGCCGTCTAAGCGCTGTTTGGCCAATTCCACAGCGGCATAGCTGATAGAGACGGCATTGCGGTCAATTTCCGTTTCGGTGCGTACCCGCTTACCTACGGTTACTGCCTGTTGAAACAAAGTATTCAAAACCCGGTTAGTTACACCCAATTCACACGAGCGCTGATAGGCCACCCGCACCTGGCCGAGAATCTGGGTCTCCCCCAAAATCATGGAATCCAGACCGGCCGCTACCCGAAAAAGATGATTAACCACATCATAAAGAGTAAAAGTATAAAGATAATTCTTCAGTTCACTTTTTTCGGTTTGGCAACACCCCGCCAGAAAGTCACGCATGCCGGACACACCTTTTTCAACGTCAATAACGGCGCCGTAAATTTCCGTCCGGTTACAGGTAGACAGGATGACACAGCCCTTAATCTCTTTATATGTTTTTAGTTTTTCCATATATTCCGCCAGCCTGTGCTCGGGAAAAGCCAGCTTTTCCCGGACTTCCACAGGTGCCGACCTATGGTTAAGTCCGACTACGACTAAGTACACGGTCAATCCTCTCCTTTATTTCCTCATGTTGGCCGGTTTTAAATAAATCCAGAATATCCGAGTATACCAGGTCATAAAAAATCTGCCGCCGTTCTTCCGGAACATTAACACTTTTTATAATCCTTTCTCTGAGATTACCCATCAACTCAAGAAACTCACCGTATTCCGGACCAAAGCAGCCTGCCAGGTCTTCCCTGATTTTGCGGGCCAGCACCGGACTTTTGCCGTCTGTTGAAACACTGATAGACAAAGACCCCTGCCGGAGTACCGCCGGAACGATAAAATTGCATTGGCGTGGGTTATCCACTACATTAATCAGAACGTTACGCTCCAAACAATCACGGGCCACGCGTTGATTGATTTTTTCATCATTTGTGGCGCTGATTACCAGAAAAGCGTTTTCCAGGTCGGTAGTTGTATAATTCCTCTGAATATGCACAATTACGCCTGCTCCGGCCAGTTTAGCCAGCTCCGGCGCCAGTTGCGGACTGACCACATAAACTACCGCATCACAATCCAATAATGCCCGTACTTTACGTTCCGCTATTTTGCCCCCGCCTACCACCAAGCACTTTTTCCGGCTGAGGCTAAGGTAAACCGGGTAGAGACTGTTCATCAAATATTCATCCTTTTAGTGAAATGGCAAAACTTTCACCTATTTGTTTTATTCGTTAGAATACGTTTTTTTCCTGCCTTATCATTGGCAATAAATCTTGTCTTAATTATAACTTAATAATCTGCTACATCCAAGAGGACAATCTTTCCCATGCGCACCAATTCACAAACTACGGTGGCTAATACTGGGGGATAGAAAAAGCAGTGGCTTAGCCACTACTTTTTCTATCACTTTTTGGCTAAAACTGCACTCTTTACAGCATAATAATATTATCACAGGATAATGCGCTGCTTAGATTTAACTGCCACCATAAGAATGAATACCCGGCAGCAGATAATTAACCCCGAAGAAAGTAAACAGTACAAATAAAAACCCTACAATAGACATGATAGCAGCCCTTGCTCCCCGCCAGCCATAAGTAAATCTGGCATGCAAGTAAGCGGCGTAAACCAGCCAGGTGATAAGGGACCAGGTCTCCTTCGGATCCCAACTCCAGTAACGCCCCCAGGCAAATTCAGCCCAAATGGCACCACTGATGATTACGATGGATAACAGCGGAAAACCGAAAGCAATAAATTTATAGCTGAGGTCGTCGAGCACCTCAAGGGAAGGCAGCCGTTTGTTCAGGTCACTCCGGGAGCGCGCTTTTTCAAGGAAATCTTTAATCAGGTACATAATACTCGTGCCCAGTGAAATGGCAAAAGCGCCGTACGAGAACATCGCCGTTGCCACATGAATTTCCAGCCATTTACTCTGCAAGGCCGGCATCAGGTTTTGCGCGTTCCGCTGTTCCGGCGGCATCATCACCGCAATATAAGCCACCAGCAGCCAGGCCACCGGTACCACAAAGGCACCAACGATTTTATATTTGTATTTCAATTCGGCAAACAAATAAACTGACACGATACCGAAAGCAAAACACATCAAAAACTCATAACCGTTGGTAAAAGGAGCACGACCGGTAATCATCACCCGAAAAAACAGCGCCGCACCGTTAGCCAGTAAACCTAGACCGGTAACAGCGGTGCAAATGTCGCCAAGCTTTTGGTTTTTCTGTACCATGTAAACCAGATAAAGAAATGTGGCCGCCATATACGCAATAAATGTAATCGTAAATGATATTGACTCCAGACTAGCGTAATTCACGTTGCACTCCCCCTTGCTCTCCTTTAAGCTGCTCTATAATCCCGGCAAAATCTTTTTGAAAATCAGCCTTATGCTTCTGACTAAGACCGCCTAACCGCACATCAGTTAGGCCGTCCCGGTCTTCAACCACAGCCCAGATGCGGTGGTGTTTCACCAGGAACGAGTAAGTTATGGCCACAATCAGCAGAATAGAAGCAACGCCCATATAAGGTACGGTGGGGTCCCGCTTTACCGAAAAGAAACTATAATCCCTGGCGTCAGTAAACTGAACTGAAGCCGTTTCATAAGTAAAAGGTTTATTCAGCTCGGCTTCATTGGCTGCGACTTCCTGGTTGCCTTTGAAAATCCGCAAAGCCACTTTCTTGGTGACCGGGTTAATAGCTTCCGGCAGAAATATAATATCCGTCCCCGGTGCTTGTACGTAAGAATTGGCGGTGTTGGTCAATAAATTAAAATCCTGGGCGCCGCCGGCGGCGGAACTTGCTTTACCGGCAAAATAAAAGCCATAAGACATCTGATAAAACTTGATGTCCTTGTAAACCAGCGGGCGATTTACCTCGATAGTAAAAGGAAAGGTTTTATCCTTATCAATAACTGTCACATCACTGTACCAGTCTTTAATCCCCTGATTGGGGTCATTATTGTTGTATACGGTACGGAAATTATCCAGCCGCAGATCAAAATACTCCTCCGGACCGACATTCTGAAGCTTACTGACCTCGCTTAAATTATGGGTTTTGCCCACCACTGCCGCCAGGTCCCCTTCAAAGCCCACCAACCCGCTAAACTTAACAAGTATCGCGACAATCATAATGAAAAAGCTGATATGGGAAAGATACGGCCCCAGAATACCCCAACGCCCCCGGTCAGCAGCTACATATGATTTGCTGTCGGTACTGTCGGTAAAGGTACGATAACCCTTGCGCCGCAAAATATCCCGCAGCTTTAAAGCGACAATACCGCTTTCTTCTTTTATCTGAAAAGCATCACTGGTTTTCAGGTTTCGCAAAAACGCATCGGAAACCATGGGTTTCGGCCCCCGGAGTGTCCCGGCAATATGCCGTAACCGGTTCAGGCTGCATACCAGTAAATTCAGCGCCAATGTAGCCATGAGAATCCGGAAAAACCAGTTATTATAAAACTTCACAAAATCCTGCTGGCCGGTCACGGGGTTCTTAGGAATAAAGATAGTCCCCACAATCGAAACAAGTGCCAGCACAAGTAAAAGGACAATCCCCAGTTTCATGGAACTTAAGAAATCCCATGCTTTGGCGACTATATTGACATCACCGTCAGCTGATGCTAATTCTTCCTCTGCAATTAATTCTTTGCTTTGCACAGGTTCTGCTGCCGGCTGCTTCTTTTTCTTGGCCATTAATTCACTTCCTTTCACAACGTTGGGTATTCTTGTCCGTGAAAAGCATAACATTATTATATGGCAAAATCATGGCAAACCACAAATATATTTTGTCGAACTCAGCCACTTATATATGGCGAATGTTGACTGGGATAAAAATATCCCATGCCAAACAGTGCAAATGCCAATATAATCATTGCAAAAACGGAAAACCAGGCCGCCCTGTGCCCCCGCCAGCCCCGGGTCCGGCGCAGGTGCAAGTAAATACCATAAACCAGCCATGATATCAGGGACCAGGTTTCCACCGGATCCCAGGTCCAGTAAGCGCCCCAGGCATTATTTGCCCAAATAGCCCCGGAAACAATCATGATACCCAGCATCAAAAAACCAAAACCGGTCAGATTATAACTGGCTTCATCAAGAAAACTGCCCTCTAGCAGACGCTGAACCGACCCTGACCGCACCGCTATCACGGACCGCTGCTTAAGCAAATATAACGCTGCCAGCCCTGTTCCCAAAAGCAGCGAACCAAAAGCCACCTTGGCAAAAAAGATATGCACCAGCAGCCAAATGGTCTTAAAAGTACCGGGCAGCGGCCTGATTTCCGGTGATGACATTACCGCCATGCCAATCATCAAAAAAGATACCGGCATTACTACTGTCCCCACCGGTCGGATAGCGGGCCGCCACTTTTGCAGCAAAAGAAACATAACCACCGCAATCCAGACATCGGAGGAATAAACCTCATAAACCCGCAGGTAAGGACCGTGCCCGGCTGCTACCCAGCGCAAAGCCAGCGCCCCGGAGTGCGGTAATAAACCGATAAACGCAGCGATACTGCCCCACCGCATATATTCCGGCTTATGGAAAGCAAAGCTGTAAAGAAACAACACGGCGCTGACAATATAGATAACTACTGCCGCCCAGTGCAAAATTATTTCTATGTTAATCACCTTTTTTTCCTCCTTTCCGGATAAGCATTTGGGGGTTAGCGATATACATAAGTCCCAGTCCGGCCACGGCAATCCAAAATCCGGTATAAATCACATAAAGGCCAGGGTCACGTACAACAGTAATACCCGACCAGAGCAGATAATGGTCAAAAACCAAACGGTATTCCCCGACAGTAACCGGACTGCCTTTACTCAGCATGCCCTGAAAAATTCTTTGGCCGTCTCGCTGCACTGTAAGTGCAAGGCCTGGATAATCAGGCTTATATGTTTTCTGCCGGGGTATCCGCGTAGCGGGGTCTATGGCCGGATAAAACCTGGCCTCCGCTACATCTCCCGTTCCCGGGATGGCGAACTTACCGGTAAATTCATAAGCGGACGGTTTATATTTAGTTTCCAGCACTGTACGAAACCTGCCTATTTCATAATCGTTCCTGTCCAGCACGCGGATTCCGGTGGCATAGCCAAATTGGCTGTACTGATAAAACTTCAGATTGCCCGAAGTCAGTGGTTTGTTGAAATTTATTTCCCCGATTTTAACCGTCATACCGTTTTTCAGTACTGTTAACCTGCTGCTTATAGTGTCCGGCAATCCCTGCGGTGAATAACCCAAAATAACTTTTTCTAAAGCAACCTGAAAAGCACCGTGGTCTTCGTCAAAAAGAGGCCCTTCATTAAGAGTTACATAATTTTGATGCCTGTCGTTAAAAATCTGACCTGCCGTAATGATAAATTTGCCGGACATTCTGGTCCCCTGACTGATTAAAGCTCCCAGAACAGTAATAATCAATCCCATATGAAAGATTGGGGATGCCCAGATACTGACCGGCGGCCGCCGTTTGCCGGCCGCTGCGTGCAGTCTGCGGGCTTTAAACACCTGATTAATCGTACAAACAGTTGTATTGACCAAAAAAACCAGGCTTAATGCCAGGAACCACCTGGTAGCAAAAACATTTTGCAGACCCAGCTTATTAATCACCGGTATCCCAAGATACCAGTAGGCTAGCGGCCCCTTGGCAATTTTGACCAGCATGCCGGCCGCCGCCGCCATAGTAATGGCGCTAAGCAGATAAAGGGCCAGCCGGGTAGATGATAACAATTGCCAGAGCTTATTTAAGGTTTGCATATAATCACTCTTATGTCAGTTTAAATTATCTTGTCCAAAAATAACTGCGGCTAGCCGTTCATTTGCCTTAATATTAAAAAGGCTTCGCTGGCGCGAAGCGCCTAGTTAGCCTTTTTTATACCAGGCAATGAAAAACAAAGATATCCTTTCCTATGGTGCAAAAAAATAGTCAAGGCTTGTGGCAAGCCTTGACTATTGCAATCTATCCGCAGGACTGCCCGGCATTGGGCCCGTATCTTAAGGCACCATGATTACAACTGTTCTGTGTCCATTGGCCCTGCGGCTGCCAGGTGGTTATTTCCAGCCAGGACCCGTCCCTGTAAGGTGCCGGGTCGTTAGTTTCAGTTAGCATGGAACGTTTTTTCCAACCGTGGGGTACGGCGCTGTGGCAGGAAGTACAGCCTCGTCCACTATGCTCGGCGTGCATGTTATAATCACCACCTCCGGAAAAGGCGGACCTGTTAGCGGCACTGCCTCTGTCGGCGCCTGAGGCGTAAAAATTATAGTCATGACACTGAAAACAAAGGTGGCTTTGCGTATTTGCACTGCCTGTGCCGCCAATTCCTTCAGCACCGGTATTTCTAGTCCAAGGCCCTTTTAAAATATACCAGTAGTTTGACCCGTGAGGTCCTTTGACATTGGAGGCGCCGCTGCTATGGCAGTCTTCACAATAAAGCCGGTCTGTTTTGGTCCAGGTTCGGCCGGCACTGTCTGTAGCGTACTTGCCGAAATTGGTCTTACTGGGACCAACTACCGCATGATAAGACGGGTTATTGGGATTAAACTCCACGGCCGTATCAGTCTGGGTAATACTGCCGGCCGGCGTGGGCGGAGTGTTGCCCCAACTATAGGAGGAATGGCATTTAATACAAAGCTCATATTGGTAAGTGATAGCTGGCTTAAAAGAAAAAGTGGGCGCAGTCCACGGCGTAGTGCCATAAGTCATCCCAACCCCGCTGACGTTCTTGAGCGGTCCCGGGGCAAATGGCGCGTTGGCCGGAGTATTGTCCTCAGCGTGCGGGTCATGGCAATCGGTGCATTCCGCATGGCGCTCGGCCAAGGGTTTATTGGCATAATCCTCCGTATTGCTGTGCTGCCCGGACTTAAACAGGGTCGGGTGCCGGTAACGGTCCGTCGACGGGCTGCCGGTACGGGTCAGGTCCGGCTTGACATTGGGTGCATTGGCCGGTGAGCCGGCAGCACCCCCATGACATCGGAGACAGTTGCCATTTACCGTATCGGTATCTTCGGCATATTTCAACAGGTTCGGGTATTGGGAACCATGTTTTTCGTGGCAGTCGATGCACTGCAGGCTGGCCCCGCCATGATGCAGCGCACCGCCGAAGGCGCTCTTATTCCAACCGCCGCCGTTAGTGGTAAAGTTTTTATTAGGAAAGACGACACTATAGGGCACAAATGATGTGCCGTTATTGATTGCCACCGGCGTATTGCCGTCGTGACATTTCAGACAAAAATCTGAAATGTCGCCATTGGCCATAGTAAAAGGATTCAGGATATTGTCCGGGTCAGAAATATCGGAATTGCTTAACCCGGCACTAAACGGATTTTTGCTGACACTGTGCGGCCCATGGCAATTGACACAGGTTAATTGGCTGCCACCGGCGCCGTTTAGGTTATGGGTAGCTGCCCTGGCAAACTGGGCGGCAATATCCTTGGCCGCTGCTCCCATTACCGTCCCATACGGGTCACCGGTGACCGTATGGCACTTAAAACACAATTGCTGTTTTAAAGGGTCAACCAAGTTAGCATCGCCAAACGGGGTCAATATCCGCTGATAACCGGAATCATGCGTGCCAAACTTATTGACTGAAGACTGTTTAGTCTTCGTCATATCATCATTATGACACTTGGCACAATTGGCCTGAAAGATGGTGGCATCGCCAAATATCGACTGAGCCACATAGTTGTGCGCCGAATTGGCGTAACCACTGATGGATATAGGCGGTGTGGACGTGCTTCCGTCTGCCCGGGCATATGATTTTAGCTGTCCGGTCTTGTGACAGGACATACACAATCCGCCGTTGGCAGTATCGGCGCCGTTAAAATCAGTGTTTTGCCCCGGCAAAGTATCATCGCTAAGGAAGGACTCCAGATAGTTGGCTTTCAGATTATAAGCCTTTTGATTATTAAATTTATTATGGTCCACGTGACAGGTAAGACAGTTCTTGCCGTCGGCAGGGGTATAATCGGGTTCTGTGCCTGATATTAAATGATGATACCCATTAGTGGATTTCATGGCCGTCGCAATGGGTTTATGACAACTAAGGCAGTCTACACCACCCTCGGAAATCCCCCTGTTAACCTTATGCGGTTTGCCATGACAATCCAGGCAGCGGGTATTTCCACCATTATGCTCGTCAACAACGGCGGGCGGTGCCGACATTGTCAAGCCTTCTACGGTTGCCCCGCTCTGGTGGCAGGCCAGGCATTCGTTACGGCCGTCACCAAGGTTGCTGCCCAGGCTGTCTTTTAAAGCATACTTATTACCATTGGCTGAACCATGCAGCTCATGACAGGCTTCACAGGGCAGCGGCGAACCCACGGCCAGATTGCCCCCGGCAGTCTTGATACGGTGTCCGCCCTTGATATCATTATAATCACTCTGCACATCATAGGATTTATCTTTACTGGTACTATTATGACACCGGAAACACAGGTCAAAATCAGCCGCCGTGTAACTAGTCTTGCCATCGTTATAAACTCCCCGCTGGGTCTTCATGACTACCTTGGAAGTACCGTTACCCGTCCCGTGCGGGTCGTGACAATTGGCGCACTGCCCGGCCTGCCCGGTCATCCCGGGGAAATTTACATTGGTCTTATTGCTGACCTGTTGGTTGTGTTTGGTATATACACTTTCATACACGGCTTTTCCTTTATAACGGTCGTCAGCACTGCCACCGACATGACATTCAAAACAAAAACCCTTATTGTTGCCATCAGCTTTATCACCATCTTGGTTGGGGTTCACCCGCAGCAGCGGCCCGACACCGCTGCCGTGCTGCTCATGGCAGCCCATACAGCGGATATTGGTGCCGGAAGCCGGGTTAAACGGCTGAATACCGTTAATGGTATATGAACTGTTATTATGGCCTGTGCCGTCCGCCGGAAAAGACGCGGCATTGATAGGCCTTGTCCCTCCCTGCGCGGTTTGATGGCAGTCCAGGCAGAACTGATTGCCGCTGTGAATATTTTTATCCACCTTGTTTTGCAGCAGGCGCGGCCAGTGGATACTAGCACCGCTAACATCCTTCCCGCCATCGTGGGGATTATGGCAGTCCGTGCACTGCTGACCGCCATCCGGCACCGGATGCCGGGAAGTGGCAAAAGGAGTGCTCTTGCCAAACTGCGAGGCTACATCAAAATTGCTCTGCCCTGCGGCATCGTGACACAAGTAACAGAGTTTAGAAACAGTTTGCTGGGTAATCAGACTAACCCCTTGGCCGTTATGGGTAGTATGGCATTTGGCACATTGGTCGGTGGCATCCAGATAACTGCCGTGAGGACTTTGCATAACAATATTGGAACCGTTGAAAGTTATTGTATTGCCGGCGCCAATCGGATTACCGGCCAAGTCCCGGACATTGGTAACGGTAAGACTATAAGTCGTGTTTACGGCCTGTAAACCGGTAGTCAGGCGAACGGTCCGGCCGTCCGGCTGGATTACCGCATCACTGATAGTCAACTGTGGATCAGTATTATAATTAATCGTTTTCAGGGCACTTAACGGTTCCACCTCTTCACTGAATACCACTTCCAAGCGGGTGGCGCCGACCGCGGTAGCGGCAGTCAATACAGGCGGAGCGGCATCAGGCGCAGTACCGGTAAAAGATACACTGCCGGCGCCAATAAGATTGCCAGCCATATCCCGGACATTGGTAACGGTAACCTGATAACCGGTGCCCCCGGCCTGACCGGCAGTGGTCAGCCGTACGGTCTTGCCATCGGCCTGCAAAGTGGCCGTGGTTACGGCGAGCGCCGGAGTAAGGGCATAATTAGCTGCATTCTGAGCGGTGTCAACATCAAGCGGTTCACTAAACACCAATTCAGCCGTAGTATTATTGACAGATTTGACTGATACCGCCGTGGGCGGTGTGGTATCCGGCGGCGCAATACCGGTAAAGCCGGCGGAATTATTCGCACCGACGGGATTGCCGGAAATATCCCACACATTGTTAACCGTCACCGTATAAGCGGTGCCTTCCGTTTGGGCACCTGTGGTCAGGCGCACCGTTTTACCGTCCGCCTGCAGCGCGGCAGCGCTAACAGCCAGCGCCGGGTTAACAGTATAGTTAGCCGCGTTACCGGCAGTAGCACTTTCTATCCTTTCGCTAAAAACCACATCCACTGTTGTATTGTTCACCCCGGTTGCTGATAACAATGCCGGTGGCAGTGTATCCAGCGGCGGTGTACCGGCGTAAACAGCGGTATTATTGCCGGCAATCAGATTTCCAGCAGTATCCTTAACTCCGGTAACAGTTATTGTATAATTGACCCCCCCGGCCTGAGGCGAAGTAGTAAGCCTGATTGTCCTGTTATCCGCCTGCAATGCAGCTGCAGTAACAGATATAGCCGGATTAATGGCGTAGTTGGCCACATTCTGGGCGGTAGCCCAGTCTACCTGCTCATTAAAGCTAACATCCACGGTGGTATTGTTTATCGGGGCAGCCCCAGAAACCAGCGGTGGTGTAGAGTCAATACCGGTAAAAAGAACAGTTTGCGCCGCAGTCATGACATTGCCGGAAACATCTTTGACCCCGTTCACGGCAACAGTATACTGCGTCCCCTTAACTTGGCGGGCGGTTGTTAACCGCACCGTTTTTCCGTCCGGCTGCAATAGCGCTCCGCTAATAGCCAGCACCGGGCTGATATTATAGTTAGCAATATTTTCAGCAGAAACCTTTTCCAATGCTTCGTTAAATACAACATCTACCGCCGTGTCGGTCACGGATGTGACAGAAACCGGCGCAGGAGCCAGCTCATCATAAGCCACCGTCAACCGGACTTCGTCAAACCAGGCCGTTAACCGGCCGGTACTGCTGGCGCCAGTGCTGCCCTGCTGCTTTAAGCGCAGTTCGTATTGCGTGTTCATCTTAGTAATGGCTGTAACATTTTGGGTCGCCAAAGCGACAAAACTAACATTAGCGGTACCGTTATTAATTGTAAAAGCCTGTAGTGGTGCAGCGCCGCCTACCTCCCATATTTCGGCGGTCACATTCCAGTTGCCGGCAACTGGCTGGGCACCGGTCCAGGTTTTTCTGTAAGCCAGGTCCAAGGTTGCCGACTGCGGAAGCTTGTTCGTTGTAAATCGGTAATAAACATAGCCGTTAAAATTAATGCCGTTTCCCTGTGGCGACTGCAGCCGCCCGGAACCGCTGCCGGCAAATCTGTTCCCGGTATCCAAACTCCAGGTACTCGTGCCGGTGGTATTTGCCAGCGTAAATGTATTCACCTGAGTCGTATTATCAAGCCGGCCGTTCCCGGTCAGCACATCTACCGGCGCACTGTCGGCGGTAACAATATAGTAAACACCGAAAAGACCTCCCAATATCAATAAGGAAATCAGCACGGTAGTAATTTTTCGTCTCACAGGCATCATCTCCTTTAGCAAAAGTCTCCGCCGCCCAAGTGCCGATCCCAGCTTATTTTTGATAACCCCATACAGTAACTTTTCCCGTACCGCGGTCGGCAATATAGATTCTGCCGGCAGCGTCAATATCCAGCATAGCTGGATACACAAAAGCACCGGCTTGTGTTTTTGTCCCGTCCAGCGTAAAAAGCTGTTTTCCTTCAGGTGAAAAAAACCTAACTTGGCGTGCCAGTACGTCAGATATCGCCAAACGGCCGAGGTTATCCAGGGCTACACCCCTAACCATAGTAAAGGCTGCTCCCTTCTCCCCTTCTCGGATGACCGCTGCCACTTGCCCCTCGTCAGTTATGGCCTTAATCACAAAGTTGCCGCTGTCAGCCACCCAGATATGGCCTTTTTTATCAACGGCTATCCCCTGTGGAAAACTCAAAGGCATGCCGGCCGGGGATATTTTACGCAGGATTTTACCCTGTTCATCCAGTACCACTACCTGGTTACCGGCCAGGTCGGCTAGGTATACTTTGCCTGCATGCTCGGTCATAGCCCCGGGCTTGAGGCCATCTTTTTTATCAAGCACGGTCTTTTTGTATTGCCCGGCTGCGGAAAAAAGCCGTACATTTTTGTTTACAACATCTGCAACCATGATATCCCCGTTCTTCATTACCGCAATTCCGTAAGGATAGCCAAAGCCTTCCCGGCCGGCACCCTTTTGGCCAATGCTAGTCAGAAACCGGCCGCCGGAGGTATATATTTTCACATTAAATGCACCGGCATCGGTAACGTAGATTTTCCCATTTTGGTCAACGGCTATAGCCGAAGGCTGAATTAACATACCCGGCCCTTGATCACCGGCAGTAAATAGATAACGGGGTTTGGTGGTTACTTTTTCCGGCAGTATTGATAAGGCCATACCGGCCTGCCCGGAGCGGTAATCCAAGGTCCCGATTAACATAGCGCCGGTAATAATAAAAATTAACAACAGAATTAATAACAATTTTTGCACCCGCATCAGCATCATCTCCCACTACAATTGTGCATTAAATAATTAAACAGCGGCGGTGTCGGCAATAGCATGGACTGCTATGTAAGCAGGAGCCAGGCCGCAGGGACCTGGCTCAAATCAAACCGATTCTGATTACAGACAACCAAACTATTTCTTATGACAATCTTCGCAAACCTGCATGTTGGGCAACCGCTTCAGCATAGTGCTGTTATTAGTGCCGCCGTAAACTGCTTCATAAGTCGGATTGGTCCCGGTGACTACTGTACCGTGCGCAAAATGACAGGATACGCAAGCCATTTGCGGGGATGCATAAGCGGGATCACCGTACTCCAGTGGCAAAGAAGTAGTCAGTGTGCCGTTAGTATAAAAATAATTGGTCAGGGGCACATCCATCGCGTGCCGGTAAACAGGCTGAGTGCCCCGGCCGGCACCGGCGGCGGCGTCAAACTTATCGTGGCAGAGACCACAATAAGCACTAAAGCCCTGTATATATTTGGCTTCTTCACCACTGGCAGTGGTTTTTGGAAAAGCCCGTACCTGTACGGCGGTATCGGTGCTCCAGGCCTTAGACTTTAAAATCCGGTAGTTTCCATCATTGTCATGACCGTTATGACAGGAAACACAGGTAAAAGTACCGCCGCCAAAGGAGCCATTTAGGTTGCCGGCAGCAGGACTGCCTTTGGTGCTGCCCGGAATCAGAGAAACCGTACCCTCAATATCATGGCGGGAAGTAACGCTTGTGCCTGCACCCCAAATATTTTGGTCGGGCAGCCGGGGATTACTCTCAGTGCCAAAGGGTCCGCCCAGGGTTTTTCCCCAGCTGGCGGTGGTTATAGAATACTTAAGGGTAGCGGGGTCAAGAGTGGCGTTACCCAGAATAACCCGCCCCTGCTGCACGTCATAACGGCTGCCGGTGGTAGTATTGGTAGCATGGCAGGTATAACAGAGACTCTTGGTGTCGGTACCCTTGAGCAATTTCGCCTGAGTGGCATTGTGCGTAATGTGACAGCCTTTGCACATATCTGTATTATCGGAAAAATTGGCATGTCCGTGGGCATTGGGCGGCAGCACGTCCAGGTACTTGTAGCCGGTTGCCAGATTATCCTTAACCCGGACATAGTATATTTTAAAATCAACCATTGCAGCTCTGAAAATATAATTTGGAGCCGCATTGCCGGCATCTGGAACAGCTGCTACCCAACTGGCACCCCCGTCGCCGGTATACTCCACAGTAAAGCCGGCACCTGCACCGGCAGTTGGATTGGCATTAAAGGTAAAGGTAACGTCGGAGTTCGGCCCCGCCGGGTTAGTCTCCGCCACATCCACCCCAACCTTAACCGGCAGCGCGGCATATGCCGGAACACTTAAAAGAAGCACAAATGCGGAAATCAACAGAATACCTAACAAGCTTTTTTTCACTCATGTCACCTCCTTTCTCAAGGCGGTAAAAAATATCCGGCGCTTAATATCCGTAAACTACTACCCGGTCGTTTTCCCGGTCGGTAACATAGGCTTTACCCTTTCTTACGGCAAGTCCGTTGGGATAGTACAACTGCCCGTTGTCGGTACCTTTATCCGCAAAAGTAAACAGCTGTTGACCGCCTTTTTTAATACTGTCAAAAACCCGTACCTTGTGCTGAAATGTATCCACCACATAAACCCGGCCGCGGTCATCAATATCTATCCCCCGGGCCAGCCCCAGCTGCGGGTTAACCCCGTTTTTCGAGCCCAGCACAGAAATAAATTTACCTTCGGGGTTATAAACCTGCACTCTGGCATTATTGGAATCAGCTACATAAATATAACCCTTTTTATCTACCACGATATCATTGGCATACTGGAACTGACCCGGCTTGGTACCCGGGGTGCCAAAGCCGAATTTGAATCTGCCAGCCTGGTCAAATACCATTACCCGCTGGTAAAAAACATCAGTAACATAAACATCACCCTGCTCCGAAACATCAATGCCCACCGGGATAAACGCACCCGTCTTTTTATCGGCATGCTGAGCAACAAAGGTTTTAATAAATTTACCGTCGGTGTTGTATAACTGAACCCGGAAATTGCTGCCGTCGGTAACATAGACCAGGTCACCGTGCACTGCCAAGCCGGCTGTACCATTAATACTGTTGGGGTCTTTGGATTTACCAAACTCAAACATATACTTACCGCCAGGTCCGTACACCTTAATTACGCCGTTGCCGGTATCAGCGACATACACCCGCCCTTTAGGGTCAACGTCAACTGCCAGAGGTTTACTCAGTTTCCCTTTGGCCCCTGTCAGGTCACCCAGGTTATACTTAAACTCCGGCGGCCCCTGTACTAATGCTGGCAATCCGGCATCCACCAGACCGGGCGGCGTTTGCTGCAGGTAATAATAGCCAAAAAAACCACCGACAATAATAATAATAACCAACAAAATATTTAACAAAGTTTTATAATCCATCATCCGCGGCTGCATTGTCCTTACTGGCATTGTGGCCCGGACCGGGACTTAAACCCCGGTCCCTTCACCCCTTTCCGGTTATATTACTGCAACTTTTGCATCAATTACATTGGCGGATTACTGTGCCCCAAGCCGGCGCAAACCGTCATGGGCTTCTTTGAGGTCAGGCACATATTTTAAGGCCCCCCGGTATGAGCGGACAGCTTCCGTTTTCATACCTTTAGCCTCGTAGGTGCGGCCCAGTTCCGCAATTATATTGGCGGACGCCGGGGAAATTTTCAGCGTCTTATTGTACTGGACTATAGCCTTATCATACTGTTTGGCTTCCCGGTATACCTGAGCCAGTGTAAAATTGCCCAAATCGTGCAGCGGCGCTTTTTGCAGCAGCACTTTTAATTCTTTTTCTGCCGCCCCGTAGTTCTTCATATCCTTATATACCAGACCAATGTTATACCTGGCCCCAATATTATTTCGATCAATACGCAGGGCTTTTTTGTAATGAGCAAGTGCTTTTTCATACTTCCCCGCTTCATAATAGGTCCAACCCAGATTTAACACAGCATTGATATCATCCGGATTAGCCCGCACCTGAGCTTTAAAAGTCTCTTCATATTTAACCAGCTGAGGCCGGTTATCATATTGCTCCCAATATAACCTATAACCGATAAAAATTCCCAAAGCAATGACGGCGACCGTGAACACGACGATTATGGCAATTGCTTTTCTTAAGCTAATAGCATGTACGGCAATCATAGGTCAGGCCATCCTTTCCACATATAATTTTTTTAGTGAAAACCGGGACATGTTTACATAATGCAAAATGATAAATAATAATTCGCGAAAAGCTTTTGAGTATCCTGCTTAAATTAAACGAAATTTTCTGAAAATTGTAGCCAATTGGGTTAATTTCTGCTTACCTTAGCATTAATTGGCGAAAAAAAACCAGGGCTACGATTTTCATCGCTTCCCTGGTTGTTGTTCATTCCTTTACCGCCGGCGGACGTTTGCCCTCACCCTGCTTAATCATAGCATCTGCTACCGTGGAACAGGGGTTGCCCTGCTTAAGCATCGCATCTGCTACCGT
>CAZWUW010000016.1:0-5410 GCA_964636895.1 uncultured Eubacteriales bacterium | reverse complement strand
AGGGGTTGCCCTGCTTAAGCATCGCATCTGCTACCGTGGAACAGGGGTTGCCCTGAGCCGCGGCAATTATCTCCGCTGTACCGGCCGAGCAGCCGGTCCCGGGGCCACCATGACTCACTGCCGGATGACCCTGGATAGGAATATGCACCGGATGACCTCCCATTGCGGGCTGGCCCGGTATTGGAATATGCGCCGGATGTCCGCCCATCGCTGCGGCCGGGTGACTGTGCCCCTGATTAATCACGTCTGCAGCCTGTTCCCGGTGTCCGGCCAGAATCCAGTCTTTCACACTGGAAGGTTCCAACCCAAAGCCCGGTAATTTTCCACCGGCCCGACCAATAATTTCAAAGCCGTCCTCAGTCTCATAACCCAAATTGTCAGTCTGCACCGCAATGACCGTTGCCCGGTTGGTCAGGTCATAATGACGTAACAGTCCGATTTCTCCTTTAGGCATCCGCTGTCCGGTACGCGGACCGACAGCAGTGGTTCTGGTCCAGGGCAGAGTGACTTTACACCGCTCACCTGCAGGTACACCGGCCAGATGCCGGCGCAGGGTATTGTCAAAATAATTAGTACCACTCTCACTCATACCCAGGGTATTAATGCATAACTCCCGGGGCAAGCCGAAAAACTCAGCACACATGTCATAAAACTCTTCTCTGGAACAGTCACCGAAGGTGCCCTGATATCCGCCGCCGTCACAGAGGCGGCTGCCAGCTGGCAAGGTGAATTTAATGCCCCGCTCCCGACAGGAGTTAAAAAAATGCACATAGCCGGAAGTAGCGCCAATCAAAGCTACTGGCTCCCCGGAAACTTCCGCCTGACGCAGGGCTGTTATCAGTAAATCAGTTTCAAATCCATTTGGGGTAATAAGATACAGACTGTCTTCAGTACCAAATTCCTTTTTCACCTGTTCCAGTCCAAAGGCCATGGCCATTGCCGGAGCTACTTTGGGCGACGGCACCAAAAGCAGAATCCGCATCTTTTCCACATCCGGGAAGAGATATGCCTTAGTGAGCAGGTAGTTGCTCCGCAGAATCATTTCCAGGCTGCTTTTATCACGGTAAATTTTCCCTCTCATATGGGGGTCGCTGGTTCCGCTGGTAAGCAGGGCCAGCTCCGCTTCCTGCAGCGGGAAGGAGGCAATCACCTGCTGCTTAAAGGCCTGCGTAGGAATAGCAGGTATCTCCCACCAATGCTGCACTTTATCCGGTGTCACACCCTGTTTTTCGCAATACTCCCGGTAAACACTGTTGGCATGGAACTGAAACTCAAACTCCCGCAGTGCCAGCCGATTAAACCTTACTTCATCCCGGTTATCCACACCGGTTTCGATAAAGGCCCTGATCTCAGCATCCAGCGCTTGCACAAAAGCACCGTTGACAGAATGTTTTTCCGACATCTTTTCCCCACCCCCATAATTATTCCGGATTATTTCTTCTATCTCATTGCCCATTTCCCGGGGCAGCTGAATCTTCATTGCCCCGAACTTAGTCACGAAAAATTCCTGATGCATAATCTGAATACACCGCAGCATATACCATTTTTTGAACTCATCTTTTATATCGAGAGATTGCCGGGCTTTGTTTAGATAAAAAACCTTAAAACAATCAATAATTTTCTCCCAAAGCTGGCCGATACCAAGATTTATGGGCTTTACAATCGGATGCACAAAATGATATTTGCTGTAATCATGTTCCACTATATACGGAGAGGGCTCTTCATAAATTGGTGTATAAGGCCAGGGCGTAATCAGCAGGAAGTGCGCCAAATCGGGATTGTACTGCAGGGCTGTTTGCAGGGTATGGTCGATGGATGCCGCAGTTTCGTCCGGATGGCCCATGATAAAAGAACATTCCGTAATAATGCCGGCGTCATTCAATAAGGCAATAGCTTCCCGGCCCTCATCCACAGTAATATTTTTATCATAATAATCCAAGGTCGCCTGCCTGGCGGTCTCTACACCTACATACATATGAATAATGCCGGCAGCCCGGTATTTCCATAGTATGTCCCGGTCCCGGATAACATCGTTCACCCTGGTTTCCAGACTAAAATGGATGTCCATTTTTTTGTCTAACAGCAAGTCAAGAATATTTTCCCATCTGGCCCGGTTATATGTAGTATACTCGTCAGCCAGCATAAACATACCCACACCATAGACCCGGTGCAGGTGCTCCACTTCAGCGACAAAACTTTTGGCACTGCGGTCCCGATAAGTGCCCTGCCAGAATAAATGCTGGGAACAAAACTTACATTTATGCAAACAGCCGCGGGATGAAGCGACAAGGCCCAATCTACGGTCTGTGACTTTATAAAAGTAATCCTGCCACTCCAATAAGTCCCAGGCCGGAATCAGCTGGTCTAAATCATCTAAAAAAGGTCGCTCCGGTGTTTTAAACACCCGGCCGGATTGCCAATAAGCCAAACCAGGGATATCCCCCCATGTACCGGTTTGCTGCAGGGCCAGCGCCAACTCGACGGCTGTAACCTCACCTTCACCACGGACAATAAAATCGACCCAGCTATGATTTTCTTTTAGAATTTCTTCGTAACAAAAAGTGGGATGCACGCCACCCAAACAGGTAATTATCTTCCGGTCAAGCTCTTTGGCCACCTTCAGGCAATCTACAGCAGCATTAATGCTGGGGGTAAAAGCACCAATCATGACCAGCCAAGGGTCGATCTCCGCCAGTTTGGACCTGACATCGGACAAATCATGATCTTTGGTCATGGCATCATATATTTCTACCCGGAAACCGGCTGCCCGCAAATGCCCGGCCAGATAGACCAAGCTTAGCGGCGGCCACTTGCCGGTAATTTCGATAATGCCCGTATGGTACGGCGGAGTCATTAAGAGAATGGTTTTGTTCACGACAAGACCCCTTTCCGATATCATGCCTATTTGTTAATCTTGTATTTCAAGTGCTCATGGACGCTATCATAAGCCAGTGGAATACCCCAGAAAGAGAAAACCACCAAAATCAGGGCGATAATAGACAGCCAGGCGGTACGGGCACCTTTCCAGCCGATTGTAATCCTAAGATGCAGATACAACCCGTATACCAGCCAACTTATAAGCGCCCATGTTTCAATAGGGTCCCAGCCCCAGTAACGCCCCCAGGCTTTATAAGCCCAGACAGCCCCGGAAGCAATCATAATCCCCAACATGATAAAAGCAAAAGCTGTCACCCGGTAGCTATAATAATCAAGCTTCTCCGCTGCAGGCAAACGTTCCAGTGTCGGGTTATGCTTACCTTTCAGGTCGTGTCGTTGCTTAATCAGGAAAAGTCCGGCCAATCCGGCGGATATTAGCACAGAAGCCGCCGACAGTTTGGCAAATGCAATATGAACATACAGCCAAAAAGTATAAAAAGTGCGGGGGATTTCTTTAATTTCAGGAGAAGTCATCACGCCCAACCCGGTCATAAGAAAAACAAACGGCAATACAAAAACACCAACAATTTTCAGCTTCGGTTTAAAATGCTGGAAAATCAAGAACGCCAGAACAATGGCCCAAGCATAAGAGGTAAATACTTCATAAGGGTCCCAATAGGGAAACCGACCGGTCTGATACCACCTGACAGCAATAGCTGCGGTATTAGGTATAAAGCCCAGCCATGCCGCCATAGTACCATATTCGACAAATCGTTCCTGCTTAAAAACAATGCTGGCCACATATAAAACAGTGCCAATGGCAAAAATACCCACAGACGCCCAAAACAAAATAATTTGAACTTTAATTAAGTCCATCCCATTACTCCTTTTTCGCAAACTTCTGCATGAGGTCACCAACCACGTCCCTAGTATCATCAGCGAGGATTTTCCGGTACCGGACGGTGTAATAATATATTTTAACTTGGGTCAGTCCACCGTCATTTATCAGGTTAAGCTGCAGCTTCTGGTAGCGCCAAAAATATAAAACCGTCAACCCGGCCAGGGCCAACCAGAACCCGCCGAAAAGCACCCCCGCCCCCGGGTCTCTTACTATTTCCAAACCAGTCCAAGCCCTTATTTCACTAAAAGATAGCCTGTATCCGTCAAATTCAAGAGCTTCGTTTTGCCTGATTACTTTTTCGGCAATCAGCCGCTCCTGTTCTCTGATTTTTATTTTAGCCGCCGGATCTCTAAGCCGGGATGACTTATTAAAAGATTTTTTATCTTTAATGGTCCCATCAGGATAGAATTCCAAGGTCATCGTATAAGGCGTTTCAGGTAGCTGCAAATTATTGTGGTAATATGTACGGTAAGTAGGATAACGGTGGGTGCTCAGAAGTAAATAAGTTTGCCAGCCCACGCTGCCGTCAGGTTTTTTTAGTGTTACCAGCGGGGCAAAACCATCGTCATATTCAAATAAACGGATGTCTTTATATAGCAGGGGTTCCCCCCTGGAAAGAGACTGTTCCAGCACCAGCCGACCGTTCTCAGAAATAATAAAATCAGATTCCATATAGTTCAGACGTCCGTTTTCGTAATAAATTTTATTTTGCTTTTTTAAGGTCAGCTCAAAACCATAATGGGATTCCTCCGCAAAAAACGGGCCTTCATAAATTACAGCATAATTATCGTGCACTTCCCGACGCGTTTCCCCTTCCGCTACCATCATGTAGCCGGTAGTTTTCACAGCACCGCTAAGCAAGCTGCCAAATACAATGGCCATAAGGCCGATATGGAATAAAACGGTGCCCCAGATACCCCACCGGTGCTTCTCCATGAACAGGGCGGCGCCGGAATTGCCCGCTATCTTGTAACCGGCCCGGGCAAAAGTATTGACCGCCGCTTCCTGCACAGCGGCTAAATCAGCCGCCGTATCAAACTCCGCCAGTGGCTCAGCCCGCATTGGTTGTAGCCTGCAACGCCAGATTATTAAGCACTGTAACACCTGGTGAACTGTACAGGCAAGCAGGTTGGTGAAAAAAAACACCCCCACAAGGGCAAACCACCAGGTATAAAATAGGTTATTCAAACCCAGATACTCCACCACCGGAGCCAGCGGCCGGTATTTAACGGCCCATCCCTGATAATCGCCGGGATTAATTGAAATCTGGGGGATAATCATGCCAATGGCCGAGAATAAAGTCAGTAAAGCAATTAATAAAATGGCCAGCCGCTTTGATTTCAAAAAATGCCAAGGATAATACCACCATTTGTTGTCGGTGTCATGCATAAATTTTCCCCTGTTAATTCTATGACTTTAGAGAAATAGTGATTTTTTTCCGCACATTTTTAGTTTACCATTAATTGCTGTTTTAGTCCAGCCCCAATAGCGGTGCAGTATAGATAGAAAATATGCCCGCATGTACGCATTTTCCTTTCAACATTTCTTACTCGTCACGAACCAGCTACAGTAAAGTACGTAAGCGCTTAATAAACGGGTGCATGGTCAAATGACCCTGACTATGAGAAAATA